>JAGREI010000423.1 GCA_020446625.1 Erythrobacter sp. | reverse complement strand
ATTCGGCCATGCGCTGCACGGCATGTTCGCGGACCAGGAATATCCCTCGCTGTCGGGCACCAACACCGCGCGCGACTGGGTGGAATTCCCCAGCCAGTTCCACGAGAACTTCGCCTCCATCCCCGAGGTGCTGCACCACTATGCCCGCCGTCACGATACCGGCGAAGTGATCCCCGACGAACTGGTGGCCGCGATCCAGCGTGCGGGCCGCTTCAACCAGGGCTACGAATTCGGTGAATCGCTCACCGCCGCCCTGCTCGACATGGAATGGCACGCCATCCATCCGGGCGAAGCCCCCACCGACATCATGGGTTACGAAGCCGCCGCCCTCGACCGGCTGGGCCTGCGCAGCGACCTGGTGCCGCCGCGCTATCGCACCCCCTACTTCCGCCACATCTGGAACCACGGCTACCAGGCGGGCTACTACTCCTATGCCTGGACCGAGATGCTGGCGCACGACGCCTACGACTATGTCGAACACAACGGCGGCATGACCCGTGCCATGGGCGACCGCATCCGCGCCACCTTCCTGGGCCAGGGCCATTCGAAGAGCTACGAGGAAATGTTCCGCGACTTCACCGGCCACGATCCGCGCGTCGAACCGATGCTGGAAGCCCGCGGGCTGACGGGCGACGGCGAATAACATCGCGGGGGCCGGTGCAGCCGCATCGGCCCTTTTTCCTGCGCCGCAGGCAAGCAATTCTTACGCTCACAGAGGCACAGAGGCACAGAGAGGTCGCGCTTCCTCTCTGTGCCTCTGTGCCTCTGTGAGCGCCCAAAAAGGGTTGAGGCGGCTGCGCCGCGTTTCAGAGCGCCAGCGCCCGCGTGCCAAGGTCTCCGATCCAGCGCGCCTCGACACCCCAGACTTGCGCGATCAGCCCTTCGGACAGAGCCTGAGCCGGATCGCCGTCCGCCGCCACGCGGCCCCGATCCAGCACCAGCACCCGGTCGGCATGGTTCATCGCCAGGGCCAGGTCGTGCAGCACCATCACCACGCCCGCGCCCCGCTCCGCCTCGGCGCGCAGCACGCGCAGCAGGGCCAACTGGTGCGCCAGGTCGAGCGCGGCGAGCGGCTCGTCGGCAAGGATCCATTGCGGCTCTCCCGCCAGCACGCGCGCCAGCAATGCCCGCGCCTTCTCGCCGCCTGACAGGGTGCTGACCGGGCGGCTGGCGAACTGTTCCAGGTCGCAAGCCGCCAGCGCCCGCGCCACCGCGCCCTGACCCGCGTCGCCATGCGGCAAGCGGCCCAGCGCGACGAGGCTGGCCACCGCCACGTCCCAGGCGACCTCGCCCGCTTGCGGCAGGTAGCCCATTGCCCGCGCGCGCTGGCGCGGGTGGATCGCGGCCAGCGGCTCGCCACTCAGCCGCACCTCGCCCGCTGACGGCGCAAGCAGCCCCGCGAGCGCGGCCAGCAAGGTGGACTTGCCCGCGCCATTGGGGCCACAGATGGCGGTGATCCGGCCCGGTTGCAGCATGGCCGAAACCTGGGCCAGCCGGTCCGCCACGGAGAGGTTGCGCGCTTCCAGTGTCATGCTAGCCCCCCGCTCATGCTGAGCCTGTCGAAGTGCGCATCTTCAGCAGCAGGTGGAGGAAGAACGGCGCGCCCACCAGGCTCAGCGCGATGCCCAGCCGCAGTTCGGTGACCATGGGCAGCAAGCGGCAGACCACGTCCGCCACCAGCACCAGCAGCGCGCCCGCCAGCGCAGACGGCAGGATCAGGCTGCTCGGCCGCCGGTCAGTCAGCGGTCGCACCAGGTGCGGCACGATCAGCCCGACAAAGC
>JAGREI010000422.1 GCA_020446625.1 Erythrobacter sp. | reverse complement strand
GCCATCTGCCAGCGGCCGGGCACCAGTTGGCGCTTCATCCCGCCCAGCATGAACAGCCACAGCACCACGGCGGTGATCAGCATCCACAGCGCCGAATTGGTGAAGGCAATCGAGTGACCGGCAATGTTCCAGTCGGCACCGAGCACGGGCTCGATGGTGAACTGGTGCATCGGGTCGACTTTAGCCGTTTCGCCTGCCACGTTGGTATGCCCTTGTTCTATATGCGCAAACCGGCTGCCCTATTCGGGCGGCCGGCTGGAAATCCGGATGATGTTCCTGAAGGCGACCACGATCCCGAGGAACAGGCCGGCCAGCAGGGCCCAGGGATTGGTGTCGGTGAATGCGCCGATGGCCCATCCGACAACCGCACCGCCAAGAAGCCCACCAAGCAGTTCCGCCAGCACCCGGTTGCCAGCCCTGTAGCTGGCATCGGAGCCTTGGACCTGCGGCTGGTTGCGCTGTTCTTCCCGCTCGCGTGCGGCCTTCAGCCGCGCTTCGAGCGCGTCGATCCGCGCGTCCTCGCCAATGGGTTCCAGGGCAGGTTTCTCGTCGCTCATGCCGACTCCTGTATGACAGGCATATGGCACGCGCAACGCGCGACCCGCCAAGGGCGCCGCCCCCTTAGCAGGGCCTATGGGCGAGTCAACCGGTGGCGGCGGCAGAACTGGAGATATTGCTGCGGTGCAGCAATCGCCCTCCTACGGACAGCGCGGATCGCGCTGCGGAGCGCCCGCGCCGCGCTGCTGCCAGCTGCCGTCGGGGGCCTGGTACATCTCGCCCGCGGTGGTGCGCGAAATGGCAAGGCAGCCGGCGGTGAAGGCATATTCCTCCAGCGTGGCGCCGTTCGCCTGCGCCTGTTCGGCATAGACCGCACGGCGGCGGATGTTGATGTCGTCCACCATGGCGCGCAGCGCGGGGGTGGCGGCGCCGACAATACCCAGATAGCCGTCCATCTTCTCGCCCACCTGCCCGGCGGCGCGGGCCGCCGAATAGGCGGGATCGCGCTGCGCCACGGCGGGCGCGGCCAGCAGGCCCAGCGCCACCGTAGCAGCAGCCAGTTTCAGCAGGGAATTGCGCTTCGTCATGTTCTTCGCTCCTGTCGCCCGCATCAGAAGATGTCGGCGTTCTCGTCAATCGTGTTGCCGGCGTCTTCGGCCAGGCGGTAAACCACTTCCTGCGTGATATTGATGTTGAGTTCGATCACGATCGGCTCGTCGGGTGCTTCCAGCGTGATGCACCCGGCGAGCGGACCCACGCCCACCATCGCCATCACGGCTGCCATTCTTCGCCCTGCCCCGGTCATTGGCCGGTTATGGCGGAGCAAGGTGCAGCTCGTCAATTTCGCTGGGATCATGGCAGTCACTCGCTTTCCTGCGGCTGAATGGGGGAATCGGGTTCGTTCAGGTTGCCGCGCAGCCGCGCCTCTTCCTCGGCAGCAGCGCGCGCATCGTCGGCGTCGACGGTATCCTGGTCGATCACTTCGCGCAGGCGCACGCCGTCGTCGCGCAGC
>JAGREI010000067.1 GCA_020446625.1 Erythrobacter sp. | reverse complement strand
TTCCAGGCGCGGCGCATGAATGCCCGCTACCGCCCCGATGATGGCGCGAAGAAGACCGACTTCGTGCATACCTTGAACGGTTCGGGCCTGGCCGTGGGCCGCACCCTGGTGGCTGTGCTGGAGAACTACCAGCAGGCCGATGGCTCGGTTGATGTGCCAGCGGCGCTGCGTCCCTATATGGGTGGTGTGGAAAAGCTGCTACCTGCCTGATCCATGCGGATTCTCCTTACCAATGACGACGGCATTCACGCCCCCGGCCTGAAAGTCCTCGAGGAAATCGCCCGCACCTTGTCCGACGATGTGTGGGTCTGTGCGCCTGCGGAGGAGCAATCGGGCGCGGGCCATTCGCTTACCCTGCACATGCCGGTGCGGCTGCGCGAACATGGCGACCGGCGCTTCTCGGTCACCGGCACGCCCACCGATTCGGTGAACCTGGCGCTGCGCAAGCTGTTTGCCGAGCGCAAGCCCGACCTGGTTCTGTCGGGCGTCAACGCGGGCGAGAACCTGGGCGACGACATCACCTATTCGGGAACCATCTCCGCCGCGATGGAAGCCGCGCTGGCCGGCATCCCGGCGATCGGCCTCAGCCAGGCGTTCCGCGACAACGGTCGCAGCTTCGATGCCGCGCTGGGCTGGGGCAACCGCGTGCTGGCGCCGCTGGTGAACATGCAGATGGCGAAACGCACGCTGATCAACGTCAACTTCCCCGCCCTGCCTGCCGACAAGGTGCGCGGCATCCGCGTGGTGCGGCAGGGCTTCCACGATTACGCGCGCGGCAGCCTGGTCGAGGGCGAAGACCCGCGCGGGCGGCCCTATTACTGGTTCGGGCTCGACGACGTGGAGCACACGCTGGACCACGGCACCGACCTGGAGGCCGTGGCTGACGGCTACGTCTCGGTCACTCCGCTGCAACTCGACTTCACCCATCACGCCGCCATCGGCACGCTGGCGGAACGGTTCGCGCCGTGAAGCCATTGCGCAACCAGCGTTTCACCCCGCTGCGGCGCGCGGTGAAGATCCCCGTCTGGGGCGACCTGGGCATCAGGCTGGGCATTGCCTTCGCGCTGGTTTTCGTGGTGGTGCTGATCCACTACGCCGACCGCGATGGGCTGGTGGACAACCACGACGGCCACGTCAGCTTCATCGACGTGGTCTATTTCACCATGATCTCGATCACCACCACCGGCTTTGGCGACATCGCCCCGGTCAGCGACCGCGCGCGCATGATCGAGGCGCTGATCGTCACCCCCGTCCGTATTGCAGTGCTCTTCATCTTCGTCGGCACCGCCTACAACTTCATCATCAAGCGCACATGGGAGAAGTTCCGCATGGCCCGCATCCAGTCTCAACTCAGCGATCACGTGGTCGTGCTCGGCTTCGGGGTGTCGGGCTCCGAAGCGGTCGAGGAACTGATCGAGCGCGGCACCGATCCCGCCACCATCGTGGTGATGGACATGAGCGAGGCGCGGCTCGAACAGGCCGAGAGCATGGGCTGCAATGTCATCCAGGCCGACGCCACCCGCGACGAGAACATGCAGGCGGTGCGCATCGACAAGGCGCAGTCGGTGCTGGTTTCCGCCGGGCGCGACGATACCTCGATCCTGATCGTGCTGACCGTGCGCCACCTCGCGCCCAAGGTGCCGATCAGCGTGGTGGTGCGCGCGGCGGACAACGAGCTGCTGGCGCGGCAAGCGGGCGCGGACAACGTGATCAACCCGGTGCGCTTTACCGGGCTGCTGCTGGCAGGGTCTGCACGCGGGGCGCACATTGCCGAATACCTGTCCGACCTCGCCAGCGTGACCGGGCGGGTGCAACTGGTCGAACGCCCCGTATTGCCGGAAGAGATCGGCAAGCCTTTGAACAAGCTGGCCAGTGGGGGGCGCGGGATGCGCATCTATCGCAACGGCGTGCCTTGTGGCTTCTGGGAACCGGAAGCAGCCTGCTTGCAGGCGGGTGACCTGGTGGTGGAGATCCTCCCCACCGACGAGAACACCGTGCTGCGCGACAGCGAGAACGCCTAACCCAGCAGCACGTAGACCCCGCCCATTGCCAGCATTCCGACGATCACGTGTCCGGCGTCGATCGCGAACAGCTTGAGGCTGCGGCTCTGGAACAGGTAGTTGATGGCAATCGCGGGGGCCATGATCGTGGCGCCGAAGCCGAAGGCCATCATCCAGATCACGTGGGTCGGCGGATTGGTGCGGGCCAGCATGTGTCCGAACATCCACGAGATCAGCAGTTCCGCTACGAAGCACAGGCCGAATTGCACCGCCGGACTGGTGGCGGGCTTGGGCGTGCCGCCGGGCCACAGTTCCCGCTGCCAGGCCTGGCCGAACAGGGCGCCGTACCACAGCGCGCCCACGGCGAAGAAGGCCACAGCCCCCAGGACCACGGCCAGATAGTTGATTTCGCCCATTGCCAGTACTCCCGTTCGACCCTTCCAACGGCAGACCTAGCGCAATCGCCTTCGCGGGTGTAGGGGGCCGCGCATCATGGCATCTCAGAATTCCCTGGGGCAGATCCCCGAACAGAAGCGCGTCGGCATGGTCAGCCTCGGCTGTCCCAAGGCGCTGGTCGATTCCGAACGCATCCTCACCCGGCTGCGCGCCGATGGCTATGCCATGAGCCCCGACTATGCCGGGGCCGACGTGGTGCTGGTGAACACCTGCGGCTTCCTCGATTCCGCCAAGGAGGAGAGCCTGGAAGCCATTGGCGAGGCGATCGCGGAGAACGGCCGCGTCATCGTGACCGGCTGCATGGGGGAGGAAGCCGAGGTGATCCGCGCCCGCTTTCCGCAAGTGCTCGCCATCACCGGGGCGCACCAGTACGAGGACGTGGTCGAAGCCGTCCACGAAGCCGCGCCGCCCAGCCAAGGCCCCTTCGTCGACCTCGTCCCGCAGCCGACCGACCAGATGGTGAAGCTGACCCCGCGCCACTACAGCTACCTCAAGATCAGCGAGGGGTGTAACCACTCCTGCGCCTTCTGCATCATCCCGCAACTGCGCGGGAAGCTCGCCAGCCGCCGGATCGACGCGGTGCTGCGCGAGGCGGAGAAGCTGGTCGCGGCAGGCACCCGCGAGCTGCTCGTCATCAGCCAGGACACCAGCGCCTACGGCGTCGACACCCGCCACGAGGAACGCATGTGGAAGGGCCACCCTGTCCGCGCCCACATGACCGACCTTGCCCGCGAACTGGGCCAGCTCCGGACGCCCGATGGCGCAACGCCGTGGGTGCGCCTCCACTACGTCTATCCCTACCCGCACGTCGACGCGGTGATCCCGCTGATGGCCGAGGGGCTGCTGACGCCTTACCTCGACATCCCCTTCCAGCACGCCAGCCCCAAGGTGCTGAAGGCGATGAAGCGCCCCGCGAACGAGGCCAGGGTGCTCGAACGCATCCGCAACTGGCGGGCCATCGCGCCGGACCTCACGATCCGCTCCAGCTTCGTGGTCGGCTTCCCCGGCGAGACCGAGGAGGACTTCCAGTACCTGCTCGACTGGCTGGAGGAGGCCCAGCTCGACCGCGTGGGCGCCTTCCGCTTCGAGCCGGTCGAAGGCGCTGCTGCCAACCTGCTGCCCGATCCCGTGCCCGAAGCGGTGAAGGAGGAACGCTACGCCCGGATCATGGAAGTGACCGAGCGGATCAGCGCCGCCAAGCTGGCCGCCAAGGTGGGCCGCGTGCTGCCCGTCATCATCGACGAGGTGGGCGAACCGGACGAGGATGGCGACGTGGGCGCCACCGGCCGCAGCCAGGCCGATGCTCCGGAGATCGACGGCGCAGTCTACCTGCGCGACGTTCCCGCCACGCTCGCCCCCGGCGACGTGGTCGAAGTGGAGGTGGAAGACGCCGACGCGCACGACCTGTTCGGGGTGATCGCCGCCCTCAAGTAGCGAAGCGATAGGGCTTAACAGACAAGGTAAGGGTGTGACAGCGAAGGGGCCTGTTGCGAAACACCGCCTTGGCCCCGAACACCTGATAACAAACGGGAATTGCCGGATTCCCGACACCAAACTGTGACCTTCCGGCACAGCGGCAGCGCGCACCACCTTGGGGCAAACCGACAATGGCAAAGAGCCAGCCCCAGACATGATCCGGGGCCAGCCTGTGACTGGCCGCAAGCGCGCGCTGTAGGAAACTCCCCACAGCACGAAAAAGGGCGGCGTTCACAGGGTACGAAGGCCGCCCTCCCCTGTCGCCGGTCAGGCGACGATCAAGGTCCGGACACAAGGGGACGACAGGTCCGGGCCTTATTCCGCGCTGTCGGCAGGCGCCTGGGTGCCGCCGCTGGCCGCGCCCGATCCCATCACCAGCGCATCGCCTGCGGCGGTGAAATTGCCCGCCGGGACCAGCTGGCGCGCGCCGCGGGCCTGCACCAGCACCTGCTGCACCTGGCCGCGTTCGTCGGCCACGATCTCGCGCACGCGGCCGATGCGTTCGCCGGTGGGTGAGAGCACGTCCATCCCCGGCGCGACGCTGAAGGCACCCGCGCCGTTCGCGGCACCGCTGCCCGCCGCCGCCAGCATGGCGGGCGCGCTACCGAGCATGGCCGAACCCGAACCTTCGCCCGAGGCCGAACCGCTGCCGGTCAGCGAACCGGTGGCCGGGGCATTGCCGACAAGCCCGGTGGCCGTGCCAGTCGCCGTACCCGCAGCGCCGCTGGCGGTATCGCGGGCCTGACCCACGGCGCTGCCTGCGGTGTCGCGCGCCGAACCCAGCGTGCCGGCCACCGCGTCGGTGCCGATCAGCTGCGCCGAACCGCTGGCATTGCCCGAGGCATTGCCCGATCCGCCGGAACCCGCGTCAGCACCGCCCAGCGGCGAGGCGATCGCCTGCGTCACATTGCCGGTTGCCGATGCATCGGCGCCGCGCTCGGCCTCGACGCGGCCCGAACGGCGGTCTACGCGGGTCGAACCGCGCGTGGTGGCGCTACCGTCGATGGCCCCGCCCGAAGCCGAGCGCAGCGTGCCACCCACACCGTCGAGCGAACCACCCAGGGTGGAGCCGATGGTGCCACCGATACCTCCGCCACCGCCGAGGAGCTGGGCGTGGGCGGGAGCCGACATCAGGGCAATCGCGAGTGCAGCGGAGCTGATCAGGGGGAGTTTCATGGGCATTTCCTTTCATCTCTTGCAACCGGCTCTCTCTCGCCGGTCCGTGAAAGGAAAACGGATGGGGTGCGGGGCGTAATCCATGGCCCGGCAACTTTTTTGAAAAATTGTCAGTCGCGCGCCGCGCAGCCCCGGCAAACCAGGCCGCGGCCATAGGTATCGTCCGGCCCGCGCTCGCCCAGGTCATGCGCTTCGCCGTCCAGCGTTGCGCGCCATTGCTGGCCATTGCCCAGCGCGCGGGCGATGCGCGCGGCCACCAGCGGGGTGGCGAAGGACGTGCCGCGCAGGCGCTGGCTGCGGCCGCGCCGGTCCAGCCCGGCAATGTCCGCGCCGGGGGCGGCATAGTCCAGGTGCAGCGCGCGGCCAGCCTCCAGCAGCGCACGTTCGCGCCGGTCCACCGCCGTCACCGCCACCACGCCTGCATAGCTGGCGGGATAGGCAGGCGGCGCAGCCGGGCCATCGTTGCCCACGGCCGACACGATCACCGCGCCCCGCGTGCGGGCCGATGCGATCGCGCGCGCCAGCACCGGGTTGTCCGGCCCCACCAGGCTGATGGTGATGACACCGACATCCTCGCTCACCAGCCAGTCCAGCGCGCGGGCGATGGCCAGCGCGTTCCCGCCCGCCCGCTCGGTGCCATAGACATCGGCCGCCATGATCCGGCTGACGCCGGCCCCGCGCAGCAGCGAGGCCACCGCCGCGCCGTGATCGCTCGCCGCGCCCGCGCCGCTGGCAAAGCCGCGCGTGCGGGTAACCGGCACGGCCTGGCCGGGCGCGCTGTCGATCATGCCCACCGCTGCGGCGGCAGTGCCCGCGGCGGCGCTGAAGCCCACGGTGCGCTGCTGCGGTGCGGGCATGGCGCTTCCCGATGCGAAATAGAGATTGTCCGGCGCCATGGTGGCATCGGGCAACAGCGCGGCAAGCTCGCGCTGGGCCTCGCCCAGGTCGGTGCCGCGCGGCACGGCCAGGCGCGTGAAGGACATGCCCAGGCTGCCCAGCTGGCCCTGCTCGATCACGCTGTAGCCCTGCGCTTGGGCGGCCTCGCGCTGGGCGGGCGTGGCATCCAGCAGCACGATCTCGCCGCGCCGCGCCGGTTCGCCCGCGCCGTCTCGCTCGATCTGCTGGCGGTTGCGGCGCACCAGCCGGTCGATCCGGTCGAGCCGTGCCTGCGCCAGCTGCCCCGCCCCGTCCAGCACCTCGCCCGCCAGCCCTTGCGTGCCTTGCAGCAGCGGATCGACCACCGGGCCGACGCTCGGCACCTGCACCTGTGGCAAGGCCACCTGCGCCGCTACGGGAGCGGCAAGCAGGGCGCTGGCAATTGCAACACTGGAAAACAGGCGACCCATGGCAGCACCATCCTAGAAATCGTATCAAGCACGGATGAAACGCACGGGGTCATCCGTTTAATCCCTGTAACAAGGCAAGGATCACTTGAGCACATCGTTCCAGAGCCAGGTCCTGGACATGCTTCCCCGCTTGCGGCGCTTCGCCTGCGGGCTGGCGGGCAATGCCCATGACGGTGACGATCTTTGCCAGATGTGTGTGGAACGCGCGCTGACCCATCGCCACCAGTGGCAGGAAGGCACGCGGCTGGATAGCTGGATGTACCGGATCATGCGTAACCTGTGGATCGACGAAACCCGCGCCCGCTCGCGCCGCGCGCAGACCTTTGTAGGAGAGGACGCGGGCCTTTCGGTGGGCGGCGATGGCGCGCAGGAAGCCGCCGTGGAACTGTCGAACGTGGATCGCGCCATGCAGCAATTGCCTGACGAACAGCGCGAGGCCGTGCTGCTGGTGATGGTGGAAGGCTATGCCTACAAGGAAGCGGCCGAGATCGTCGGCTGCCCCGTCGGCACGCTCAATTCGCGGCTGGTGCGCGGGCGCGACGCGCTGCTGGCCCTGCTGGAGCAAGCGGCATGACCCCGATCCCGCGAGAGGAACTGGCCGCCTGGGCCGATGGCGAGGTTACCGGCGCGCGCGGCGAGGAGATCGCCGCCGCCGTGCTGGCCGATCCTGAATTGCAGGCCGAAGTCAGTGCTCACCGCGCACTGAAGGCGCGGCTCTCGGCGCATTTCGCGCCGCTGGCCGAAGCCCCCGTCCCCGATCGCCTGCGCGCCCTGCTGGCAGACGAGACGGCTGAGCCCGCGCAGGTGATCGACTTTGCCACCGCGCGCGAGAAGCGACGACAGGTGCCGCGCTGGACCTGGCTGGCCGCCCCGGCGCTGGCCGCGTCGCTGGCGCTGGC
>JAGREI010000066.1 GCA_020446625.1 Erythrobacter sp. | reverse complement strand
TGGCGCTCCACCTCGTCGAACAGGGCCGCCGCCACCGTCAGGTCGCCCCGGTCGAGGCGATCCTTGGCCGCGGTGTAGAGCGATTCCACGTCGCGCGCGACATAGGCAACGTCAGCCTGGTTGGTGCTGCGGCCACCGCCGCATCCGGCCAGTAGCAGGACACAGCCAGCGCCCAGCAGCGCCGCACGGATCGAAAGCTTTGCGTTCATGCGCCGCCTATAACTGCCATCGCGCTGAACGCCAAGTGAAGTGCGCGCGCCTTTTTGCGGAACCTGCGCAATTTCGTGTCGCCGCACGGCTCCGGCCAGCAATGGTTACACCTGCAAGCGTATCGACCCTTGTCGGGTAGGATCGGCGGATCATCGGGCCAGACCGCCTTTCGTCGAGCCGCCGGGCGGGCTGGCAGAGCACCGGATGCCTGCCCCGCCCCATGCGCCTATCTCCCAATCATCGCTCCGGCCCAAGCCCCCCAAGACCCCCCACCGGGGCCGGAGCAATCAGGAGGAGAAAAACGATGTTTTCCAATGTGATCAAGACCGGTCTGGCCGCCGCCATTGCCGCTTCCGCCGCGCTGGCCGTGCCTGCCGCCGCTGCCGAACAGGGCGAATCCGTGCGGGTGCGCTACAGCGACCTCAACCTGTCGACCGACCAGGGACAGGCCGCGCTCCAGCGCCGCCTCGAACGTGCCGCCGAGGAAGTCTGCGGCGTCGACCGCAACAGCTCGGGCATGGCGCTGCCCTCGCGGCAGGCGCGCCGCTGCTACAACGAAACGGTGCGCAACTTCGAACGCGAAGTCGCTGCACTGGCCGCCGAACAGCAGCGCGGCTGAAATCTGCGGGCAATGTCCCGCGATCCGGAACCGACCCCGACCGGCGTAGGGTAAGATGCGCTCGGACCGACGATTGTCGGAAAGCCTGGCAAGGTTCCCCATTCTGACCCGCTGGCGATTGCCCGAACAGGCATTGCCGGCGGGTCTTTTTGTGCCCGCAGGGGACTTGATATGCCCGGAGGGGACTGGCGCGGTGGCCAAGCACCCGATAGAACTTGGGCCATGGTGAAGGCCCTGTTCGAACTCAATCCGGCACTCGATCGCGCGGCTCTGGCCGCAGATTTCGCGCAGCACGGGCGGTTGCAGATCCGCGACGTGCTGACCGACCAGACGGCGCGCGAAATCCGCGATATCCTGGTCAACCAGACCGACTGGGGCTTTGCCCTGCAAGTGGGAACTCACGGCAAGCCCGAAAGCTGGCGCGGCCACGAACTGCGCGCGCCAGGCGGGGCGCAGGCGGTGATGGAAAAGATCCAGCAAACCGATCGGGCCGCCGCCGATCGCGACTATGCCTTCCGCTTGCAGCGGTATTCGCTGGTGGAAGCCTACCTTGGCCAATGGAACCCCGGCAGCCCGCACGACCTGCTGCTGGAACACCTCAACGACGAACCCTTCATGGCCCTGATGCGGCAGGTCACCGGCATTCCCGAGCTGGTCAAGGCCGATGGCCACGCCAGCTGCTATGGACCGCAGCAGTTCCTCGGCAAGCACCTTGACAGCCATGTCGCCGAAGGCTGGCGGATCGCCTATGTGCTCAACCTCACCATCGACGACTGGCATCCCGACTGGGGCGGCTACCTGATGTTCTTCGATGAAGATGGCGATGTCGAAGCCGGGTACATGCCGCGTTTCAACACGCTCAACCTGTTCCGGGTGCCGCAGTCACACGCGGTCAGCTATGTCCCGCCGTTCGCACCGCGCGGCCGCTATGCCATCAGCGGGTGGCTGCGCGACCAGTGATTGGCATCAGCGCCCGCGACTGGGCCGCGCGCGCGGTCAATGCGGCGCAGGCTGGCGATCGTGCTGGCGCCCTGGCCGTGCTGGCCGAGGCGCTGACCTTCCATCCGGCCGACCCCGGCCTGTGGCACTATTCCGGCAGCCTGCGCTTGCAGCTGGGTGATGCGGCGGGCGCGGCCGAGAAGTTCGCCAAGGCGCGGGCGCTGCTGCCGGGCAATTTCGACTATGCCGTTGACCAGGCCATCGCGCTGTCCGCCGACAATCGCCATCGTGAGGCGCTGGAGGTGCTGGAGGCGGTCGAGGCGGCGGGCGCACCCTTTGCACACTATTGCTCCACAAGGGCCAATGCCGAACGCGGCGCGGGCAATGCGGCGGCAGCGGCCGACTGGTACGACCGCGCGCTGCGGATCGAGCCGCGTCGTCCAAAGGCGCTGCATGGCCGCGCCAGCGTGGCGCTGGAACGCGGCGAGGCCGATGCCCTGGCGCGCTTCGACGCGGCCTTGCAGGTGGATCGGGGCAACCCCTACCTCTGGCTGGGCAAGGCCCAGGCGCTGGACGTGGCAGGTGAGGTGGAAGGCGCGCGGCAGATTGCCCAGCAGCTGGCCGAGCAGGCCCCGCAGTTCACCGACGCGCTGTTCTTCCTCGCCCAGTTGCGCAAGGCGCAGGGCGAAGCGGACTTTGCCAGCCATTATGCCGAAGCCGCACGGCGCGCGCCGCAGGATCCTGCCATTCCGCAGGCCCATGCGCGCACGCTCGCCGGGATGGACCTGCACGCCGAGGCGGCCACGGTCATGGCCCAGGCCAGACGCACCTTCCCGGCGATTGCCGCCTTCGCGCTGGCCGAGGCTGTCCATGCCGGGGCCGCCGGGGACCATGCGCGGGCGGAAGCGATCTTTGCCGGGCTGAACGAACAGTCGGCAGAACGGAAGGTGCAGGAAGCCCAGCACCGCATCCGTCGCGGCGAATACGACCGCGCCGAAGTGCTGCTGGCCGAGGCCGAACCGCTGCTGCCCACCGACATCAGCGCCTGGTCGCTGCGCGGTGTGCTGTGGCGCCTGACCGGCGATCCGCGTGAGGACTGGCTGCACCGCCAGGCCGGATTGCACGATCTGCTGCCGTTGCGCGATGCCGATCGGGTGCTGGCAACGGCCATCGCCCGGTTGCACGAATTGCACGATTCCTCGCCCATGCCGCTTGGCCAGTCGCTGCGCGGCGGCAGCCAGACGCGCGGGCAGCTGTTTGACCGGCGGGAGCCCGAATTCGCGGCGCTGCACGCCGCGATCCGCGCCACGCTGGAGGACTATCGCGCCGCCCTGCCCGCTCCCGATCCCGCGCACCCCTTGCTGCGGCACCGCGGGGCGAACTGGCGGATCAGCGGATCTTGGTCAGTCCGGCTGGCCGGTGGCGGTGACTTCCACATTCCGCATGTCCATCCACAAGGCATTGTATCATCAGCCCTTTATTGCCTTCTACCACCGGGAGTGACGGGCAATCCGGCCGACCGCGAAGGCTGGTTGGAACTCGGCCGGCCCCCGCCCGATCTATGCGTGGACCTGCCCCCGCTCCGCGTGATCGAACCGCGCGAGGGCCATCTCGCACTGTTCCCCAGCACGCTTTACCACGGCACCCGCCCCTTCGGCGCCGGACAGCGAATGACGGTCGCCTTCGACGTAACCTTGGCCGACAAACGCCCGGAATGAACGGGAAGCGGGACAGTCGCCCGGCGTGGGACGCATTCTGGGCTGGCGGCACTCCGGCAAAGGGCGGCACACGCGGCGGTTGCCTGCCTGCTGGATGGCAAGGCATCGAGCAGGTCGAGGCCGGGGTGTGGAGCAGGTTTGCGCAGAAGCTGCCGCGCGGTGCGCGGGTGCTCGACCTTGGCACCGGCGACGGCAAGGTGATGGCGCATCTGTTACGCGTGCGGCGCGATCTCAGGCCCACCGGCATCGACCAGGCCAGCGAGTTGCCGCCGCCACCGCGCGGGGCGAAGGTGCGCACGGGCGTGCTGATGAGCGACCTGCCCTTTCCCGACGCCAGCTTCGCCGCGGTCACCAGCCAGTTCGCCTTCGAATACGGAGACCTTGTCCCCGCCGCTGCCGAACTGGTGCGCGTGCTCAAGCCCGGCGGTCAGGTGGCCATGATCGTGCATCGCAGCGACGGCCCGATCGTCGCGCACAACCGCGCGCGGCGGCGGCAGATCGCCTGGGCGATCGAGGAATGGGACTTGCCCGGCGCGGCGCGCCGCAGCCTGCAACTGAAGGCCAGCATGGGCATTGCCAAGCTGCCACCCGAAATTGCCAACGGACCTGAGGAAGGGGCGCGGCTGTTTGGGCCTGCCTCTGCTGCGTGGGAAATTGCCGAAGCGCTGCGCCAGGCGCTGGTGCTTGGCACGCACGAACCCCTGTCGAAGACGGCGGGGGTGATCGAACGGATCGCTGCCCAGGCAGCCGCCGAGATCGGGCGCATCGCCTCGCTGGAAATGGCCGCCATGGCTGCGGGTACCGGCGAGCGAATTGCCGAAGTGCTGGAGGCTGCCGGGTTGACGCTGCTCGCCAGTCAGGCGCTGCACGATGGCCGGGCGCAGGCACCCTTCGCCACCTTCCTCAACCTCGCCCGGCCAGCCTAGACAGCGCGCCCCGCGCCAACCTTGCACTAGCATCCCGCTGACAAGGCACGAAAAAAGGGCGAGGAACCCGAAGGTTCCCCGCCCCCTTTTTCGTAGCGATTGCTCGCTCGACCGGTCGCTTAGAAGCGGACGCGGACCGAAGCGAAGAAGTCGCGGCCGATCACGTCGTAGACGCTCGGGTAGGTGTTGGCCTGTTCCTGGTTGTCACCGATCAGTTCCGGCGTGGTGTCGAACAGGTTGTTCACACCGGCCGTCAGGGTCACGGTCTCACCGATGTCATACGACAGGGTAAGGTCGATCAGGTCGTAGGCAGGCACCTTCTCGGTGATGAACTGCGTCGTCGGATCGTCGTCGAACACAGTGCTCAGGTGACGCCAGCGGGTCGACACGGTCACCGGACCGTCCACCCACGAGAAGCGGCTGGTCCACTTGAACGACGGCGTCGGGTTGCCGCAGGTCAGGCCGAAGTTCTCCGCGCACTCGATCGTGTCGGGCAGGCCGACGATCGGCACGAAGTAGGAGCTCTCCGTCCAGGTTCCGAGGAAGTTGATGTTGAAGTCCGACACGCCACCGCTGGTGAAGATCGAGAACGGCAAGTCCATGCCGTACCGGATTTCCAAGTCGATGCCCGACACGCCGAGTTCGGCGATGTTGGCGTTCGAAATCAGCGGCGGGTTGTCGACCGTGATCTGGCCCTGGTTGTTGCGAACCGTCGAACCTGCACCATTCGGGAAGAACGGCGAACAGATGCCGGCATCGGCGTCCTGAACCTGCTGGAAGCAGACGTTCAGGGCGTTTTGCAGGCCACCGCCCAGCGACGAAATGGCATCGTCGATGGTGATGTCGAAGTAGTCGGCGGTGATCGTCAGGCCGGGGATGAAGGTCGGGGTCAGCACGACACCGAAGGTCCACGAGTCAGACGTTTCTTCCGCCAGGTTCGGGTTGCCGCCGAACAGAGCCGGAATCTGGGTGTTGCCCAGCTGGATGTCCAGGCCCTGGCCGATGGCGCTGGCCGGAACACCGTTCGACTGGCAGAACTGGCCAATCGACGAGCTCGGGGTCACACCGGCGACGCCGCAGGGATCAACCGCCGGCGGGAAGCCGATCGACTGACCACCGAACAGTGCGTTGACGTTCGGCGCACGGATGGCGCGCTGGTACTGGCCACGGAACTTGATGTCCGCAGTCGGAGCGAACTCGAGACCAGCGGCGTAGGTCCACACACCGCCCACGGCGCCCAGCGAGTAGTCGGAGTAACGGGCAGCGCCGTTGACGCCGAGGTACTCGATGCCCGAATCGGGGCCGAGGATCGGAATGTTGAGCTCACCGAAGAACTCGCTCACGTTGTAGGCACCGGCAGTGGCCTGGCCGGCGTTGAAGCCGATCACGTCACCCGAAGACAGCGCGGTATCCGGAATGAATTCCGAACCCTGGCGGCGGTATTCGTAGCCCACGGCGAAACCGATCGGATCAGCCGAACCGATGGCGAAATCGCCGAAGGTGCCGTTGACGCTGGCGGTCGCGACTTCGAGGGTCGAGATGTCGCCGTTCTGCGCCAGGATCGAGATCTGGTTCACCATCGCATCGGTCAGGGTACCCGGACCGAAGATGTTGATCGCATCAGCCGTGCCGTCGAGACCGGCCTGGAAGGCCGAGCGCGAGATGTTGCCGGCCTGGACGTTGGCGTTCCGGGTACGGGCATACATGTAGTAGGCGTCGTAGTTGATCGTATCGGTCACTTCACCGCGCATACCGGCGAGGACGCGGAAGGCGTTACGCTCGTCGAGCGAGTTACGCGAACCGGTTTCCACCGTACGACGCTGGATGAAGGTCGACACCGTGCCGAGGCCCGGCAGGCTGGCAGCCTGACCGTTGGCGATCAGAGCCGCATTCACCGCCTCTTCGCGCTGGTCGAGGATGTTCAGCTCGTCGATCAGGGCCTGCGAGAGGAACGGCGACACCGCCGCGATGTTGACGTTGAACGTGCCGGTCACCGGGGTGGCGGCGAGTTCGGTCGCAACGCGGTTGTTGACGAACGACACTTCGGCATAGACTTCGTGACCAGGGGTCCACTCGTAGTCACCGTAGCCGCCCAGCAGGTAGCGTTCCTGCGGGATTTGCAGGTAGTTGGCCGGAGCGTAGTTATAAAGGTCGGTGCCGACACGAGAGCGAGCAACGCCCGGAGCCGTGAAGAAGGCATCGTCGATCACCAGGCCCGAAGCCAGCGGATAGGACACACCGGCCACCGTCTGGCTGCCCGGGGTGTTGATGCGCAGTTCCGGCGGGGTCGACGAACCACCCGGAACCAGCCCGTTCGCACCATCGCCCAGCGCGAAGAACGAGAAGTCCCGGTCGCCCTGGAAGATCGCTTCACGGTTGTAGTATTCACCGTAGACGGTGACGTGGCCGCGGCCTTCAGCGAATTCGCCGCCGATCGCGCCATACAGCTCGTAACGGTCGCCGTCGTTCTCGTCAGTGATCGAGTACTGGGCACCCATTTCGAGGCCATCGACGTCGCGCAGGCGGAAGTTCACGACGCCGGCAAGGGCGTCCGAACCGTACACGGCCGACGCACCACCGGTCACCACGTCGACGGAGTCGAGCAGGAACGACGGGATGGTGTTGAGGTCGACCACCTGGCTGGTATCGTAGAACATCCAGCGACGGCCGTTGACCAGCACCATGGTGCGGGTCGAGCCCAGGCCGCGCAGGTTCAGCGTGGCGGTGCCGGTGCCGGGGTTGTTCGAGTTGGAGGTGAAGCCCGGAACGACCTGCGGCAGGGTGTTGACCACGTTTTCGACGTTGACGGTACCCGAGAGCGAGAACTCTTCGTCCGCAACGACCGCGACCGGAGCCGCCGTGTCAACATTGCGACGCTGGATGCGCGTGCCGGTGACGAAGATCGCACCGTCTTCCGAAGCGCCAGCTTCCTCCTGCGCATAGACCGGGGTAGCAACCAGCGATCCGAGGATCACGGTGCTCGCCAGCAGCGAGGCCTTCTTCCTGTTATTCAACATTAAAATGCTCCTGGTAAGAGGGAGAATTCGCAGAAAAGGAGAGATGCCCCCCGGTTACGCGGATGTTGTGCCGTCGCAGCAGGGTTCCCAACCCCTCCTTCCTGAAGGTGCGTCAAACACCATTGCGGCGCAGCATACAACGCCGGTGTGAAAAGGTTTCGCACGCAAGCAATTCGTGTGACATTTTGGCGACATTTTCGCCCTGACACGGACGCTCCCCGAAGCTCCGCGAAACATTATTCCCAGAATGCCACGCTACGACATTCGATACTTTCGCGGGGGTTCGGAGCCGCTGCCGAGCCATCGACAAAGGCCGAATGCGGGCAGCGCCAGGTGCGGCTCTGATCGCTGTCAAAGAACTTGAACAGCAGCACGTCGTCGCGCTGCATCCCGGCGAAATACCACCAGCGATGGGCGGGATGATAGCTGAGGATCGTGGCAGCCAGCATGTCGGACTCCCCGGCGAAGGGCGCCACCAGCGCCTCTCCCTCGGGAAAGGCGTCGACGATCCACAGGGTGTTCTCCTTTTCCTGCCCCGCCAGGCTGGTGCGCCCGTCGCACAGCGCCAGCGGCACGTCCTGCGGCGGCGGCGAGAAGGTGCGCCAGTGGCTGGTGATCAGGAACCGCTTGAACCCCGGCCCATCGGGAAAGCACTGGGCATAGGTCGCCTCGGCCATGCGCCGGGCGGTGCGCGGCGCGGTGTCGACATGGGCTTCGCCCGCCGGGGGTTGCAGCCCGCCGTGGTGCTTGTAGCCGCCGCTGTTCCGGCTGGCGTGGTCGGCAAGGTCGGCACTGGTGCGCAGCATCCATCCGCGGGAGGCGCACCTGTCCGCCCCGGTCAGCCGCAGCACGTCCGCCTCCACCTCGCGCTCGTACAGCTGTTCGACCCGGTGGCTGTCGAAAAAGTCGGTGATCGCGCTGGTGCTTTTGGCGATCATGAAGCCGTGGGTATCGAGCGTGAAGTGATCGCGGATCGGCATCCCGTCGCGGATCACCACCTCGTGATCCGAATAGCTGCCGGTGTTGATCTCGCGCCCCTGGCTGACATAGCGGCGGGTGACGAAGTCGCCCTCGTCGACATAGCGCATCATGGCGCGCACCTGCCGCGCCTGGTCCTCGATATCGTCGAATGTTATGGCCTGCGTTGCCATTCCCGCCCTCTCCCGCGCGATTATGCTGCGCACCATGCCACGGTGCGCTTTATCGCGGCAAGGTGCCATGTATAGGTGGTGCCAGGAGAGAGAGGAGCGCAACCATGGGACCATTGCCGCCAAGCACCGACGATCGCGCCATGTGGGACGTGTGGCAATCGCAGTTCACCCTGCCCGCAGTCACCGTGGCCGACGAGTTGGGCCTGTTCGAGCGGCTGGGCGATGCCGCGATGGATGGCGGAGCACTCGCTCGCGAGCTGGCGGTGGACGAACGCGCGCTGGGCCTTTTGCTGGCCGCGCTGGCCGCGCAGGACCTGGTGGAAAAGCGCGGCGGTCTGTGGGCAGCCAGTGCCAGCGCGCGCACCTGGCTGCACCCGCGCGCCGAAGGGTACTGGGGGCCATTCCTCTACCGCTTCCGCGAAACGATCCCGCTGCACGCGGTGCTGCTGGCCTGCATGAAGACCGGCAAGCGGCCCGAAACGCGCTACACCGGCGTTGCCGAGTGGGAGAAAGGGGCGATGGATCCCGAGATCGCCCGCCAGATCGCCAATTTCATGCACGCCCATTCGCTGGCGCCCGCCGCTGCCGTTGCCGCCCAGCCCGATTTCGCCGCGATCGGCAGCGTGCTCGACGTGGGCTGCGGCTCGGGCGTCTACGGCATGGCCATGGCGCAGGCGCACCCGGCGATGCAGGTGGGCCTGATGGACCTTGCCGAAATGGTGGCAGAGGCCGGGAAGCGGGTGGCTGCGGCGGGACTGGCGGACAGGATCGACCTGATCGCCTGCAACATGTTCACGCAGGACTGGCCGCAAGGATACCAGGCGCATTTCTTCGCCAACGTGTTCCACGACTGGTCGGAGGAGACCAACGCGCTGATCGCCGCCAAGTCGTTCGCGGCGCTGCCGCCGGGCGGCCGCATATTCCTCAGCGAGATCCTGATGGACGACGCGCTCGACGGCCCCTGGCAAGCCGCCAGCTTCAGCCTGATGATGCTGACCGGCACGCTGGGCAAGCAATACAGCCTGCCCGAATTCGCCGCGATCCTGGAAGGCGCAGGCTTCGAAGATGTGCGCGCCTGCCGCAGCGGCGGGGGGTACTACTCGCTGGTGAGCGCGAAGAAGCCGGGGTGAGGCGGCCTACTCCTCCCCCATCCGCAGTGCGGCGATGAAGGCTTCCTGCGGGATCGACACGTTGCCGTATTCGCGCATCCGCGCCTTGCCCTTCTTCTGCTTCTCCAGCAGCTTCTTCTTGCGGGTGATGTCGCCGCCATA
>JAGREI010000065.1 GCA_020446625.1 Erythrobacter sp. | reverse complement strand
TCACCGGCCCCTTCACTTCCGACAGGTGCAGCGCGATCCCGGCATCCTTCAGCCGCTGGTTGATCGCCTCCAGACTTTCCAGGCCCGATGCGTCGATCGCATTGACCGCGCTGGCCATCAGGATGACGTGGCGCAGCTGCGGCCGCGCGGCGACGGCTTCGAGCACGTATTCCTCCAGCCAGCGGGCGTTGAGGAAGGTCAGGCTCTCGTCGATGCGCACCGACAGTACGCGCGGATCGGTGATCACCTCGTGGCGGTTGACGTTGCGGAAATGCTCGGTGCCGGGAACCCGGCCCACCACCGCGGCGTGCGGGCGGCTGGCGCGCCACAGGTACAGCAGCAGCCCCACCACCACGCCCGCGATCACGCCCATCTCCACCCCGGCGATCAGGGTGATGGCGATGGTGGAGACATGCGCGGCAAAATCCCCGCGCGAATAGGTCCACAGCTGGCGCGGGGTCTTCAGGTCGACCAGGCTGAGCACGGCAACGATGATCGTGGCCGCCAGCGTGGCGATCGGCAGGGCATAGAGCAGCGGGGTGAGGAACAGGCTGGCGAGCGCAATGCCCACGGCGGTATAGGCCCCGGCGGCAGGCGTCTGCGCACCGGCATCGAAGTTCACCACCGACCGGGCGAAGCCGCCGGTCACCGGGTAGCCGCCGGAAAAGGCGCTGGCCAGGTTCGCCGCGCCCAGCCCCACCAGTTCCTGGTCGGGCACGATCCGCTGGCGGCGCTTGGCAGCCAGTGTCTGCGCCACCGAGACGCTTTCGACGAAGCCGATCACCGAGATCAGCAGCGCCGGCACGATCAGTTGCTGGATCAGCACGGGATCGGTGCTCGGCAGCGCGAAGGGCGGCAGGCCCGACGGGATATCGCCCACCAGCTTCACGCCCTTGGCTTCCAGCCCGAACACCAGCACGGCAGTAATGCTCAGCGCCACGGCCAGCACCGGGCCGGCCTTGGCCGCGATATCGGCGCCGCGTGCGCTCATGCCCAGCCGCACCAGCAATGGCTTGGCGCCCTTGCGCACCCAGAACAGGAAGGCCAGCGCGGGAATGCCCACCATCAGGGTATAGGGATTGGTGCTGGCCACATTCTGCGCCAACGCGGACAGCATGTCGGGCCAGTTCTCGCCCCCGCCGCTCACGCCCAGCACGTGCTTCACCTGGCTGGTGGCGATCAGAACGCCGCTGGCGGTGATGAAGCCGCTGATCACCGGATGGCTCAGCAGGTTGGCGAGGAAGCCCATGCGCAGCAGGCCCAGCACGGCCAGCATCACGCCGGACAGCGCCGCCAGGGTGATTGCCGCCTCCAGGTATTCGGGCGTGCCTTGCGTCGCCACCGCGCCCGCCGCGCTGGCGGTCATCAGGCTGACCACGGCCACCGGCCCCACCGCCAGCGTGCGGCTGGTGCCGAAAATGGCATAGGCCACCAGCGGCATGATCGAGGCGTAGAGGCCCACTTCGGGCGGCAATCCCGCCAACAGCGCATAGGCCAGGCTTTGCGGGATCAGCATGACGGTGACGATCACCGCCGCGACAAGGTCGCTGCTCAGCGTTTCGCCGTTGTAGGTCCGCCCCCAGTCGAGGATCGGGAAGTAGCGTGCCAGCATGGTCGGGGTTTCCTCAGGCGCCGCCCAGCGGCTTGGCCAGCCATTCGCGGCCCTTGAGCATGGCGTGCCAGTAGATTTCGGGCAGCAGGTCCGCCTTCAGCACCCAGGCCGCGCGGCTGGGGCGAGTGCCGTCGATCATCCAGGTAGGCATGGTGGGCAGCAGCTTGCCGCCATAGCCGA
>JAGREI010000421.1 GCA_020446625.1 Erythrobacter sp. | reverse complement strand
TCCGGCGCGAGGCATTGGTGATGTCGGGCGTATCCGCGCCGACGCCGGCGCAGAACAGCTCGAAGCCCGCGCCCGAACCGGTCGATTCGATGATCGGGGAGGCAAAGTCGGTGTTGCGGGCAAAGCCTTCGGCCACGCGGGTGGCGAAAGGATAGACGGTGGAGGAGCCGACCACGCTGATGGTGTCGCGGGTCTCGCTGGCGCCGGAGTTGCAGGCAGCCAGCATTGCCAGGCCGATGGCGGTAGCGGTGAAGCGGAAAGTCTTGTTCATGGTAATCCTCATGTGGTTCAGGTGCCAGATCGCTAGGAAGGTAGTGTGACGGGCTTGCGACAAGCTCGGGTCAATTGCGTGACCGCGTGTCAGAAATCGATTTGCGCACGCAGGCCCAGCACATCGACCGAATAGTTCCGGCTGCCGCTGGCGGTGGCATAGGCGGCATCGTCGTATTCCATGCGGCCGTAGTTGAGCAGCAGGCGGGTATAGTCGGTGGGCACCCAGACCAGGCTCGCCTGGTAGCCGTTCTGCGTGCCGCCCACGATCCCCGCGTCGGTCAGGTCGAGGTAGTCGTAACGCACGTTCAGCTGGAACGCGCCCATGCCGCCTTCGTTCACCGGGTGGGCAGGGCGGGTGCGTTCGAACACGCCGCCGCGATAGCCGCGGCTGTCGCCCCGGGTCAGGAACACGCCCGCTTCGACGTAGCCGCCGAAGAAGGTGGGATCCATGGTACTGCCGATCAGGTCGGTGTGCTGCCAGTAGCCTTCTGCAACAGCGTGGAACGGACCGTGGATCACCGCGGCTTCCACGCCCAGGCCCAGCTCGCTGGAGGCGTTCATGTTGCCGGTGTTGATGAAGCGTTCGCCGGTGAAGTGGACCAGCGGGCGCTGGCGGTAGCGGGTCAGCTCGCCCGCGCCCACATCGGTGTAATGGATCGAGCCGGCCAGGTGCAGCTGGGTGTCGCCGGTGCGCGGCATGAACACCACGCGGCCGTCGGCGCTCATTGAATTGCCGCTGGTGTTGCTGATGTTGTCGGAGAACAGGCCGCCTTGCAGCAGCACCGAATCGCTCGCCTTGACCTGCACCGACAGGCCCAGGCGGCGTTCGAAGTTGAAGGCATCGGTGAAGGCCGCGCGCTCGATGAACGAGGAGAAGCGGCTGGAGGTCAGCTCTTCCAGCGACTGGAAGTTGTTGTGCTGGCCCACGGTGGCGGTCAGCGGGCCATCCTTGTAGGTAATGATGGCATCGGTCACGTCGACATCGTTGCCGGCAAAGTCGATTTCGAACTTGTAGCCGAAGCCGCCGGGAACGGTGCCTTCCACGCCCAGCCGGGCGCGGCGCAGCTCGCTGCCGAAGCCATCGGGGCGACCGGTCGAATCGGGAACGCTGATGAACCCGGTGTCGGCTTGCAGGCGGCCGCGCGGCTTGAAGGTCCAGCCGCCTTCGCCTTCCAGCTCGGGCGCGCCGTGCCAGGAAATTTCCAGCGGCGAGGGCGAAGTGACGGTGGGAGCGGGCGCGGCGACAACGGCGGCCTGCACCTCTTCCATGTTGGTCACCATCTGGCTGTGCATTTCCTGCATGTTGGCGTGCATCTGCGCCTGCTGCGCGTCACGCTGGGCCTGTTCGGCTTCCAGTTCCGCGACCCGGCCGCGCAGGGTGGCGAGTTCGCTCTGCATGTCCGCCATCATCTGCTGCATCTGCGCCATGTCCTGCGCCTTGGCGGCAGCTGGCGTCAGCGCGGTGGCGGCGAGCAGCGAGGCGGCGACGATCTTCTTCATGACAGTTTCGTTTCACTTCTGTGTCTGGGTTGTGCGCCCGCTATGACCAGAATGTGACGCTATTGTTACAGCCCGCGCGCAAGCACGGCTGCCAAGTGGACAACTTGTGGAAAAGCGTCAGGCGTCGCGCAGCAGCGGCAGGCGCACGGTGACCACGGTGCCGTCACCGATCTTGCTGTCGATATCGAGTCGCCCGCGGTGGCGTTCGACGATGTGCTTGCAGATCGCCAGGCCCAGCCCGGTGCCGCCCTGCGCCCGGCTGCGGCCGGGATCGGTGCGGTAGAAGCGGCGGGTAAGGTGCGGCAGGTGCTCGCGCTCTATCCCTTCGCCGTGATCGCGCACGGTCAGGATGGCCATGTCGCGATCGTTGCGCTTCAGGCTGACTTCGACCGGCCCTTCGCCGCCGTACTTCAGCGCATTGTCGACCAGGTTGCGCACCAGCTGTTCCAGCTGCTTCTGGTCGCCGCGCACCTGAAGTTCGGGATCGGGAATGTCGAAGGCGACCTTCGCGAATCGGTCGTGGCCCGCGCCATCGCGCGCGGCCTGCTGCACCAGCGGAGCCAGGCGGACGATCTCGCGCGGCTGGTCGTGCTTCTCGGCTTCGACCCGGCTCAGCGACATCAGGTCTTCCACCAGCGATTGCAGCCGCCGCGCTTCGCGAAGCACGGTGCCATAGAACTTGCGCGCCTGCTTCGGGTCGACCTTGTCGCCTTCGTCCTCCAGCGTTTCCATGTAGCCGATGATGGATGACAGCGGAGTGCGCAGCTCGTGGCTG
>JAGREI010000420.1 GCA_020446625.1 Erythrobacter sp. | reverse complement strand
CGGGCTCTACGACATGATCGGCAACGTCTGGGAAGTCACCAGCGACTTCTACGCCCCCGGCCATGACCCCAACGAACAGCACGATCCACAAGGCCCCAGCGAACAGGCCGCCTTCTACCCTGCCAATCCGCACACCCCGTCGCGGGTGATGAAGGGCGGCAGCTTCCTGTGCGCGCCCAACTACTGCCAGCGGTATCGCCCGTCGGCGCGCGATGGGCGCGATCCCACGCTGGGGGCCAGCAACGTCGGCTTCCGGCTGGTCTACGATCACGCTCCCGCAGCCTGAACGGGCCACCGATCCCCGGCAATTCACCACGATGCCACAATTCACGCGCAGGAATCGACCATGACCCGAACCACCTTGCTGGCGCTCTCGCTGCCAATCTCGCTCCTCGCCAGCGCCACCCCGGCGGGCGCCTGGGGGCCGACCGGCCACCGCATCGCGGCAGAGATCGCAGATCACAACATCGACGGGCGCACCCGCGCGCAGATCGTCGCCATCCTGGGCCACGAAGGACTGGCCGAAGCCGCCACCTGGCCTGACGAACAGCGCAGCAACCCGCTGCCCTTCTGGCAGGAGACGGCTTCGCCGCTGCATTACGTCACCCTTCCGCGCGGTGCCGCGCCCGGCGCGCTGGAGCACCCGCCCGAAGGCGATTCGGTTACCGCGCTGGAACGCTTCACCGCCGTCCTGCGCGATCCGGCGGCCAGTCGCGAGGACAAGGCGCTGGCTTTGCGTTTCGTGGTCCATCTGGTGGAAGACCTGCACATGCCGCTGCATGTCGGCTTTCCCGGCGATCGCGGCGGTAACGACGTGCAGGTGATGTGGTTCGACACCCCAACCAACCTGCACTGGGTGTGGGACGAAGGTATGATCTTGCGCCAGCAGCTGTCCTACAGCGAATATGCCGCGCGGCTGGAACGCCGCATCACGCCGGCCGAAGTGATCGAATGGTGGGATGCCGACCCCGAAAGCTGGATGGCCGAGAGCGCCGAACTGCGGGGCGACATCTACCCTGAGACGAGCGCCGAACTGGGGCTTGGCACGCGCGAATCCCCGGTGATGCTGGGATATCGCTACAACTGGCAGTGGACGCCCACGGTCGAACGGCGGCTGGAACAGGCGGGCATCCGCGTGGCGGCCTATCTCGACTGGGTCTTTGCCCCGCAGCCCGGAGCGTAGCGGCGCGGCAACAGTCCGATCAAATCGCTGCGGGCCTCTCCCCGTGGCGTGCTAGATCAGCTAAAGGCAACCATGGAAAACAACGAGAACGAACAACAAAACGCAACCACGGCTGATCAGATCGATGGCCTGCTGGACCAACTGGAAGCCATTTCCGATCAATCGCGGGCCAACCTGGTCGCCGCCCTCCGGGCCTACGCGAAAGACCGCACCCCGCCCGATCCCGCCGAACGCGCCAAGGGGGTGTTCGCCTACCCCGAACTGACGCTGCGCTTCGCCAGCGACGTGCCGCCGCCCTACCCCGCGCGCGCCTTTGCCCGGCTCAATCAGCCCGGCACCTATCGCACCAGCATTGCCGATCCGGCGCTGTTCCGGCCCTACCTGAAGGAGCAGCTGGGGCACCTGGTGTCGGACTATTCGGTGCAGCTGGAAGTGGGGCGATCCAGCGACGAGATTCCCTACCAGTACGTGCTCGACGGTTCGGCGGGCCTGACCAATGTCGGCAGCCCGGAACTGACGCGCGTGTTCCCCGCCCCCGATCTCATCAACATCGGGGACGAAGTGGCCGACGGCCAATGGCACAGCCCCGATCCATCGGTCCGGCCGCTATCTCTGTTCGATGCCCTGCGCACCGATTTCAGCCTGGCGCGCCTGCGCCACTATACCGGCACCCCGGCAAAGCACTTCCAGCGGTATGTGCTGTTCACCAACTACATCAGGTACGTCGAGGAATTCATCGACTTCGCGATTGATGCCCTGGGCGACAAGAACAGCGGCTATCACCGCTTTTCCGCCCCTGGCGCGGTGCTGGAACGGGGCGAGCTGGACGATGCCCGCGCGCAGATCGCCGCCGGCACCTGGCGCAAGCACCAGATGCCCGCCTATCACCTGATCGGTGAAGGCAATTCGGGCATCACGCTGGTCAACATCGGCGTCGGCCC
>JAGREI010000064.1 GCA_020446625.1 Erythrobacter sp. | reverse complement strand
CGACGCCGACGCCCACCCCGACGCCCACTCCGACGCCGACGCCGGACAATCCGGTCGAGGACCCGATCAACAACGAGAACATCATCGACGATCCGGTCAACAACAACGACGACGTCGATTCGGGTGCCAACAACGATGCCTTCTTCGGGATCGAGTTCCCCGGCCTGTTCGACGCGCCGCTGATCACCGAGGAAGGCGTGGTGCGCGATCCGGTCACCAGCGGCGGCGACAGCGCGCTCTATGCCCTGGGCGACGATGACGACGACGATGACGACGAGGGGGAGACCCGCTGATGCGCCCGATCCGCACCATGCTGCGCCGCCCTGCCCTCGCCGCTCTCGCCGTGCTCGGGATGGCCGCGCAGGCCGCGCCCGCCAGCGCGGATGCCGTGCCGGTTTCGCTGCTCGATTCGGTGCCGCTGGGTAACGGCGGGCTGTGCGAAGCGCAGATTCGCCCGCCGCAGGCCGGTGACGGGCTGTTCGACCGGCGCTACCTCGTGGTCTGCCGCGATGCCTCGGCGCCGGTGGGCAGCCTGGCCGTGCTCGATGGCCGCAGCGAGGCGGACCTGCTGGCCGATGTGCGCCGCCAGGGCGCCACCTGCACCCGCGTCGACGGTGCCGCCGCGCCGCAGGGCCTGGCCGGAGCCAGTACCTGGGCCTGCACCGCCCCCGACAACGGGCTGCGCACGCAGGTAATCATCGGCACCCAGGGCACCCGCACCTTCGTTGCCAACGGGGTTGCCGCCTACCGCGATGCGCTGTCGCTGGGGCTGGCCAGCCTGGCCACCGACAGCGTGGTGCCCGGCTCGATCACCATTCCGCTGACGCAGGCGAGCGACGCCGCCGCCTTTGCCCGCGCGCAGGCCGAAGCGATTTCCGCCCAGGCCGCGCTGGCCGAAGCCTATCGCCGTTCCAACGCCGGTTCGTTTGCCGAAGCGGCGGAGTTCTTCACCGCTTCGGCGCTCCAGCTGGATGGCCAGGCCGGGGCCGAAGCGCAGCTCAACGCGGCCTTGCAGCAGTCGAACCTGGGCAACTACCTCCAGGCCGCCCAGTTGTTCCGCGCCGCCCGCGAACAGATCGGGGAACACCCGATCCTCACCCGGCTGGCACGCAATTTCGAAGCGCTCGACGCGCTCAACCGCGATGCTCCGGCAGAGGCGCTGACCGCCCTCGACACCCCGCTGCCCGGCAGCGCGGGCAACCTCGACCTGCTGGGCAGCCTGCAAGTCACCCCGTCGCTGGCCGACCGGCTGGCGGCCGAACAGGGCAATGCCATCGCCGGGGCCACCAGCGACCTGACCCTGCTCGAACGCGCTGCCCTGCTCGACGCGCAGGCCGAATATATCCGCGCCTCCGCCATGCGCAGCCAGGGCCGGTCCACCGAGGCGCGGGCCATGCTGGCCAGCGCGCGCGACCATCTGGGCGCGGTGCGCGGCGGGCGGATCGTCTCGGTGCTGTGGCTGCGCTCGCAAGTGCTGGGCGAGATGGCCGAGATCGACGAGCGGGCGGGCAACCTCGCCAGCGCCGAAGACCTGCACCGGCAGGCGGTGGCCGTGCTCGCAACCAACTACCCCGGTTCGCCCGCGCTGCTCAGCGCGCGCGCGCAGCTGGCCGGGTTCCTCGCCCGCAACGGGCGCCAGGACGAGGCGCTGACGCTCTACGATACGCTGGTGGAGGATGCCGAGGGCAAGCCCGCCAATTCCCTGCGGCGGCTGCTCCAGCCCTATTTCGCCCTGCTCGCCCGCCGCGCCGACCAGCCGGGTTCCGCCGAACGCATGTTCGATGCAAGCCAGCTGCTGCTGCGCCCCGGCCTGGCCCAGACCCAGGCGGTGCTGGCGCGCGAACTGTCAGGCGGCAGCGACGAGGCAGCACAGCTG
This sequence comes from Erythrobacter sp., assembly GCA_020446625.1. Lineage (GTDB taxonomy): Bacteria > Pseudomonadota > Alphaproteobacteria > Sphingomonadales > Sphingomonadaceae > Alteraurantiacibacter. The sequence continues at coordinate 35,258 of JAGREI010000064.1, read as the reverse complement.
TTCCGCCGCTCGCTCAACATCGGGCGCGCCATCGAACAGCTGCGCGCCGAGATCGCGCAGACCGAACTGACCGGCGACCCCGCCAACAGCGACACCATCAGCCAGCTTGCTGCCATGCGCAGTCAGCTGGAGGAGCTGGAAGGCCAGCAATTGCAGTTGCAACAGGCGCTGGCCGAATACCCGCGCTATCGCGTGGTGAGCGATGCCAGCATGTCGCTGGCGGACCTGCAAGGGTTGCTGGCGCCGGGCGAAGCCTACTACAAGCTGGTGATGCTGGACGATGCGGCCTACGCCATCTTCGTCGAGCCCGGTTCGGCGCGCGCCTGGCGGCTGGATGCCCCGGCGGCGCAGATTTCCACCATGGTGGATACCCTGCGCGATTCGATCGCCATCGACATGGCCGGGCAGACCATCACCTATCCCTTCGAGATCGGCACCGCGCGCCAGCTTTACCTGGCCATGTTCGGCCCGGTCGATGCCGAGTTGCGGCAGGTGCGGCACCTGGTGTTCGAACCCGACGGCGCGCTGCTGCGGCTGCCCGCCAACCTGCTGGTGATGGATGACGCCAGCGTCCAGCGTTACGAAGCGCAGGCCGACAGCGACCAGGGCGATGCCTACGACTATCGCGGCACCCAGTGGCTGGGCCGCGCCATGCAGGTGACCACCGCCGTATCCCCCACGGGTTTCCGCGACGTGCGCCGGGCGCGCCAGTCGGATGCGCGGGTGGAATACCTGGGCCTGGGCCACAATGTGCCGCTGGGCGATGCAGGCTTTCCCATGGGCACCCGCGGCGCGATGAGCGGCGGCCGTTCGGATCGCTGCGAGTGGGGTCCGGCGGCCTGGAACAACCCCATCGCCGCAACCGAACTGCACGCGATCGACCGCATCGTCACCTCCGATGGCGGGCAGGCGGCGGTGCTGACCGATGCCGCCTTCTCCGATACCGCGCTGCTGGGCATGAGCCAGCTCGACGACTATCGCATCGTCCACTTCGCCACCCACGGCCTGGTCACCGCGCCGCAGCCCGAATGCCCGCCGCGCCCGGCCCTGCTCACCAGCTTCGGGGACGGCAATTCGGATGGCCTGCTGAGCTTTGCCGAGATCTTCGACCTCCACCTCGATGCCGACCTGGTGATCCTGTCGGCCTGCAACACCGCCAGCGAAGGCGGCCTGGTCGCCAGCCGCGAGGCGGGCGTGTCGGGCACGGGCAACTTCGCGCTGGACGGGCTGGTGCGCGCCTTCGTGGGCGCGGGCGGGCGCACGGTGGTGGCCAGCCACTGGCCGGTGCCCGACGACTTCAACGCCACCGAGCGGCTGATCTCGGGCTTCTTCCAGGCCGGGCGCGGCGAGGCCACCACCGAGGCGCTGCGCGAGGCGCAGATCGCCCTGATGGACGATGCCGATACCTCGCACCCGTTCTACTGGGCAGCCTTCGCCGTGGTGGGTGACGGGACGGTGCCGCTGCGCCGTCCCTGATCGAGCATGGTTGCCGGGCCTCTACTGCGCCTCGGCATCCTCGCGCTTGGCCAGCTTGTGCGCTTCCTCGGTGAGGCCCGATTTCCAGTAGCTGGAAATGTAGAGGCTATCCGGCCCCAGCCCGCGCTCGTCCCGCAGGTATGCGCGCAGGGCCTGCATGGCGGAAAACTCGCAAGCCGCCCAGGCATAGACATTGCCCTGCGGCCAGCCCGCCTCGCGCAAGGCTGACACCAGCACCTGCGGCTGCGAGCCGGGTTGCGGCACCACCAGCCAGCGCAGTTCCACCCCTGCGGGTTTCGCCAGTTCCTGCGCATCTGCGGCGTCCATCACCTCGATCACCGCCAGCCCGCGCGCGTCGTCCGGCAGGGCTGCCAGGTTGACGCTGATCGCAGGCAGCGCGGTCATGTCACCGGCAACCAGGTAGAAATCATGCCCCGGCGGCAGCGGCTTGGCCGGGCCAGGACCGCCCGCCTCCACCTCTGCCCCCGGCGCGACGGTCAGCGCCCAGTCGGTGGCGGGGCCTGCGTGGCCGGTGGCGGTTTCGGCGTGGAGGGCGAAGTCAACGTCCAGCGCGTCGGCGCGCTGGGCGCGAATGGTGTAGGTGCGCACGGCCAGCTTGCCGTCATCACCTGCCAGCCGCAGCTTGACGTAGCCGCCCGCGCTGCCCGCCGGAAAGTCCGCCATGGCGGGGCCACCCAGCGTCACCCGCAACAGGTTGGGAGTGACATGGGACTTGGCCAGAACGGTGAACTGCCGCGGCGGCGGACGATTGGGGGGTGCTATAATATGTCTCCTCAGGCAGCCGTGTGGCCGCCCAGTGTTTCAGCGAACCAGTCCGCCATGTAGTCGATGGCGAAGGCGTGGTTGTCCGCGCCCACATGCTCCACGCCGCCTTCACGCGGGGTGAACCACTTCAGTTCGCGGCGCGGGCTGTTGACCAGCTGGTCGTAGGCCTGCTGGGCATAGTCCTTGCTGATCTGCCGATCCTGCACCCCGTGGGTGACGAGGAAAGGCACCTTGATCCGGTCCATGTGGCCGTTGAGGTTCATGTCCCTGGTCTTCTCGAGGAAGTCGTCCATGTCCTTGGCGCCGAACACCCAGAACACGTGGCCCCAGTAGTGCGGCACGGGGTTCTCGCCCTCGCGTTTCATCCGCTTGTACTGCACTTCGTGCCAGTTGTGGTTGGCACCCCAGGCCGCTCCGCTGGCAAAGCGCGGCTCGTAGGCCACGGCGCGCGGGGCATAGTGGCCGCCCAGCGAGATGCCGGTCATGCCGATGCGGGCATTGTCCACGTCCGGCCGGGTTTCGAGATAGTCGACCCAGGCACTGGCCCATTCCTCCGAATGCGGCGTGGCGGGCAAGTCGTGCAGGCGCAGCGCCTCCCCCGTGCCGGGCTGGTCGACGCAGATCGAGTGCACGCCGCGCTTGGCCAGCGCCGTGGGGAAGCCCCCCATCCACAGCATCTCCTTCATCGAATCGAGCCCGTTGCAATAGACCACGCAGGGTGCCGGGCCATCGACCGGAGCCTTGTGGAACAGGCCGGTGATCTCCTTGCCCTGATAGGGAATGGTGATCTTCTCGACCGGCTCGCCCGTATACTTCATGCCGCGCAGGAAGTTGTCGATCGCCTTGCGATAGGTGAGCGCGCGGCCTTCGCTGCCGTGGGCCTGCATCCGTTCACCGGTCTGGTAGTAGATCGCGCTGCGCTTGAACTTGTTACCCGCCGAAAACTCGCGGCCCTTGGCAAGGTCTTCCTCGCCCAGTTCCACCAGCTTGTCGGCCATGTTCACCCAGGCGCGCATGAAGTCCTCGGTGCCGGCGTCCTCGCCCGCCTCGGCCTTGTCCCGCAGCTCGTTGATGATGTCGACGATTTCACCGATCTTGCCGCCGTTCTCGACCGCGATCGAGACCGACAGGTTCCAGACGTAATTGGGAAAGGGTTCGAACAGCGCCATTACTTAAACTCCTGCGGCCTGAAACAGCCCGGCGTCGGGCGCGGGCTTTGGCATGGTTTGCGGACCGCCAACGCCGATGCCCCACTGGTCCATGATGTCGGGAGCGGGCTGGAACGTGCGCGGCACCCAGGTGGCCGGGTCGATCTCTTCCAGTTCGGCGGTATATTCCACGGGGAAGCCCGCCGGGGTGACGAAATAGCTGAAGGTGTTGTCGCCCGCGGTGTGCCGTCCCGGCCCCCACAGGGTATCGTTCCCGCCGCGCCGCAGCCGCTTCAGCCCGCGCATCATCTCGTCGACATTGGGCATGTCGTAAGCGACGTGGTTGAGGCACGGCGGCCCCGGCAGGAAGGCGATGCGGTGGTGCGCGGTGTTGCAGTGGATCAGGCTCATGAAGTCACCGATCCAGTCGGAAAGGCCGAAGCCCAGCACGTCGATGAACCACTGGGTGATTTCCTTGTGCTGCGGCGAGTGGAACACGACGTGGCTGATCTTCACCGGAATGGCTTCGCGCGGTTCGAGCGCGCGCGCGGTGCCGCGTTCGACATCGGCGGAGATTTCCATCGTCATCCCGTCGGGATTGAAGAAGCGGAAGCCGTAGCCGCCGCCCAGCGATTCCAGTTCGCGCGGGGCGAAGATCACCTGGCAGCCCGATGCCACCACCTTGTCGTGCAGCGCGTCCACATCGGCGCGCGTCGCGGCGGCCAGCGCCACCACGTCCACGCGCTTCACGTCCGCCTGGCGCAGGCGCACCGCGTACAACTCGTCATGCCCTTCGGTGGCGAGATAGGTCAGCCCATCCTCTTCGGCGACCAGCTTCAGCTTCCACTGGTCGAGGTAGAAGGCGCGTTCAGCCTCCAGGTCCGGCACGGCGTATCCGACATAGCGGATATCGATAACGCGGCTCATGCAATTCTCCTTTGTTGACTGCGGAACTAGGGGCAGCGGGCGCGCGATTGAACTCCATTGTTTCGATAGCGGAGCATCGACACTCTGCATGGCACTTGCCGCCAAGCTGTGGTTATAGCCACGGTGGAGAGGAACGACATGACCGCTGCACGCCGCCTGACAATCACGGCCCTTGCCCCGCTGGCGCTGCTCGGCTGCGCCACGATGGGCGAGGCGCAGGAAGCCGCCGCACCCGCGGTCGAGGTGCCCGCCGACCTGCTGGCGCGCTACGATTTCAGCCTGGCCGATACGCCGAACAAGCGCACCGCGCTGGCCTATCTCTACACCGCGTGGAACGATCGCCGCCTGGCAGAGGCGCGGGCGACATACTGGGTGCCGGGCTCCTTCCCGCCGGGCGGCGGCTCCGGCCCGCCGGTCAGCCCGCGCTACACCATCCACCGCGTGATCGAGGAAGGCGACCAGGTGGTGGTGCTGGCCTTCGTGGAAGGGATCGGCGTGGGCCAGCCCTTCACCACGGTGTTCGGCACGCCCGGCGGCACGCGGATCGGGGATGCCGTGGTGGAGATCATGCGCTTCGATCCCGCCACCGGCCTGATCGCGGAAAAGGTGGACGTGATCGAACCCCTGTCGGAGGCGACCTATGATTTCCGCTAGACTGCTGGCCTCTGCCGCGCTGCTGCTGGCCGTGGCCAGCCCCGCCATGGCCCAGCAAGCCTGCCCCGCCCTGCGCTGGACCACGCTGGGAACGGCGGGCGGCCCGGTGCCGACGCCGGACCGCTCCGAACCTGCCAACCTGCTGGATGCAGGGGGCCGGAGCCTGCTGGTCGACAGCGGCGACGGCACGGCCGATGCCCTGGCGCAGCTGGGCCGCACCACCGGCGACGTGGACACGGTGCTGATCAGCCACCTGCACTGGGATCACGTCGGCGGGCTGGCCGCGGTAATCGGCCTCAGGTGGATGAACACCTATACCACGCCGCTGACGGTCTATGGCCCGCCGGGAACGCGGCAGGTGGTCGACGGCATCCTGCTGTCGCTGCGCCCGCAGGAACGGGTGGGCTTCGGCACCGGGGCGGCCACGGCAGATCCCGCCGCCAACATCACGGTGATCGAACTGACCGGCGGCGAGACAGTGGACCTTGGCGACGGGTTGACCCTGCGCACCGCGCAGAACACCCATTTCGACTTTCCGCTGGAACAGGTCGGCACCGTCTCGCTCAGTTACCGCTTCGACCTGGGCGACAGGTCGATCACCTACAGCGGCGATTCCGGGCCGAGCCAGGCGCTGACCGACCTTGCCGACCAGACCAACCTGCTGGTGAGCGAGGTCATCGCGCTCGATCCGCTGCTGGCCGAGATCGTCGCCAGCCGCCCCGACATGCCACCACAAGTGCAGGCGGCCATGCGCCAGCACCTGTCCACTCACCATATCGATGCTGCGGATGTGGGCGTGATGGCGGCCCTGGCCGATGTCGATCACCTGGTGCTGACGCACCTCGCGGTGCCGCCCACCCCGCTGCACGCCAGCGAAGCCTATCTGCGCGACGGGGTGCGCCAGCACTATGCCGGGCCGCTCGATCTCGCCATCGACCTCGCCAGTTACGACGTGGGCTGCGACTAGCTGCCGTCGGTGATGGTGGTGCCGCCGTCGACCACCAGCGTCTGCCCGGTGACGAAGCTGCCCGCGTCGCTGGCGAGGAACTGCGCGGCGCCTGCCACTTCCTCGGGCAGGCCGGGGCGGCGCAGCGGAGTCATGGCCATGCGGCGCGCCATGAATGCCTCGTTCTGGAGCAGCGGGCGGGACAGCTCGGTGGCGATGAAGCCGGGGGCAATCGCGTTCACCCGCACCCCGCGCGGCCCCCATTCCACCGCCAGGTTGCGCGCCAGTTGCGATACGCCCGCCTTGCTCAGCGCATAGGCGTTGATTGCGCCATTGCCGCGCAGCGCGGAAATGCTGCTCATCAGCACCACGGCCCCGCCGCCGCCAGCCGCGATATGCGGCAAGGCGAGGTTGGCCAGCACCACCTGGCTGCGCAGGTTCAGCACCATCACCCGGTCGAAATCGTCCATGTCCACGCTGGCGAAAGGGCCGGGCCTGCCGGTGATCCCGGCATTGCAGACGAGAATGTCCAGCCCGTCAAATTCCGCCAGCGCGCCGTCCACCAGCGTTTCCAGGTCACCCTCGCTCGTCACATCGGCGGCGATCCCCGGCTGGCCCAGCGCGCGCGCCACCTCGTCGGTGTCCTCGGCGCTTTCGGACGAGATCATCACCCGCGCGCCTGCCGCCACGAAAGCCTCGGCAATCGCGCGGCCGATCCCGCGGGTGGAGCCGGTGACCACGGCGCGCTTGCCGGCAAGGTCGAACGGGGTTGTCATGCTGCGGCCCTCGCCTGCATCGCCCGTAGCAAGGGCTTGCGGGCCAGCACGAACAGCACGAAGGTGATCGCCATGGCTGCGGTTGCCACCAGCCGCATGGCCGCGCCCAGGTGTTCTTCCCCGAACACGTACTGGCTCAGCCAGCCCACCAGCGATGGACCTAGCGCAAAGCCCAGGATGCTGATCGAGAAGATGAACAGCGCCGACACGCTGCTGCGCAAGGCAGGCGGCGCCACCATCTGCGCCACGGTGTTGTTGATGGCGTTGAACGGCGCGATCGACAGCGCGAAGGCGAACAGCAGGGCGTAGAAGCCCGCCGCGTCCTGTGCGCTGAAAGCGAACCAGGCCAGGGGGATCGACAGCGCGGTGGGCAGCAGCCCCACGCGCAGCGGCGCATCGAGCACGCCGCGCGCGGCGAACCAGTCGACAATCGCGGCATAGGTGCCTTGCCCGACAAAGGCCGTCACCAGCATGATCGCCCCCAATGCGCTGCCCGCCTCGGCTGGCGAGACACCTAAAGTGCGCTGGAGGTATTCCGGAACCCAGCCGGTGACGGTTCCCGATGCCATGGCCGAAATGCCGCTGCCCAGCAGCATCAGCCCCATCAGCAGCCGGTGCTCGCGCAGGAAGGGCATGACCTCGCGCCAGGGCAGCGCCGCGCGCGATGCGCGATGCGCGGCGTCGGGATCGTGCAGCAAGGGGATCAGCAGCAGGGCCAGCAGGCCGGGCAAGCCGATCAGGATGAAGGCCACGCGCCAGGGCGCGAGATCGGCCAGCAGTGGAATGCCGTCGAAGGCGCCTGCCGCTCCCGCGCCCAGGATCGCGCCTGCCGCCGCCACGCCCACCGCCGGGCCGACCTGGAAGCCGATCCCCTGCAAGGCCAGCGGCTTGGACAATCGCTCGCGCGGGAAGCTGGCGCCGATAATGCCGATCGTGCAGGGGCCGACACCGGCCTCGCCCGCGCCCATCAGCATCCGCAGCACGAACAGGCTGACAAAGCCGGTCGCAAAGCCGCAGGCGACCGTGGTGATCGACCAGACGAACAGGCACAGGCCCAGCACCCTGGCCCGGCTGAACCGGTCAGCAGCCATGCCCACCGGCAGCAGGAACACCACATAGAACAGCGTGAACGACAGCCCGATCAGCAGGCTGGCGTGGAAATCACCCAGTCCGAATTCGGCCTTGATCGGACCGATCAGCATCGAGATCGCCATGCGATCCGCCACCGCGATGGCGATGAGCACAAAGGCGATCACCGTCGATCGCCAGGCCACGCCGCGCGGCGGGTAGGCTGCTGCCTGTGCTTCCATGTCCATGCCCTCCCCCTGGCCGGCTCTAGGTGATCCGCGTGTCGCCGTAGCGATCGTCAACCTGTTCGGGCTTGTATTCGTCAAGCGGCTGGCCGTTGTGGAGATAGGCGGGCGCCTCAATCAGGATGAAGGCGATCCGGCACGGCTTGTCGGTGGTGTTGCGCCACAGGTGGTTGGTGCCGCGCTGGATTATGACGCCGTGCTTGCCGACGGTTGTCTTGCGCCCGTCCTCCAGTTCCAGCTCCACCTCGCCTTCGAGCACCACGCCGTAGTCGATCGAGTTGGTGCGGTGGAACGGGCTTTCGCCACCGGGCAGCATGTCGACGATGCGGAAGGCGCTGCCGCCTTTCAGCGTGGTCCCCACGTCGCGCTCGCGCCCGTCGGTGGGATCGTTGTTGTCGGCGGGGACGGTTTCGGTGGTCCACAGCAAGAGGAAGTTCGCATCCCCGCTGGGGATCAGCTGCGGTTCCTTCACGTCCTCGGAGACGAAGCAGGCGCGGCCCTGTTCGTTATGGCCGGTGACGACGCGCTGGATCGGCGGCAGGCCAGCGGTCATGGCCGCACCACCAGCTGGTCGATCGCGCCGAAGGGCGTGCGCCCGTCTGCGGTGCGTGCTTCCATCCGCACGGTATCGCCAAAGCGCATGAACTCGGTCTTCGCCGCGCCCTCGTCGACGATCTCGATCCCGCGCCGTTCGGCAATGCAGCTGGAACCGACCTCGCGGAAGTTCTCGTTCGAGACGGTGCCCGAACCGATCACCGTGCCCGCCACCAGGTCGCGCGTGCGGGCAGCGTGGGCCACCAGTGCATCGAAGCCATAGCCCATGGCCTTGCCATGCGCGTTGCCGAACTGCTTGCCGTTCCAGTGGACGGTCAGGTGCATGTTGGGCTGGAAGTCCTGCCAGGCATCGCCCAGCTCGTCGGGCGTGACGGCGAAGGGCGCCATCGAGCACGGCGGCTTGGCCTGCACCCAGCCGAACCCGGTCTTCATTTCCGGCCCGGCCAGCGCGCGCAGGCTCCAGTCGTTGATCTGCACCACCAGCGCGATGTGCGGCGCGGCAGCGGCGGCCTTGGTTCCCATCGGCACTTCGGTGGTGATCACCCCGAATTCGCCTTCGAAGTCGATACCCAGCGCCTCGTCCGGCATCCGCACGTCTTCGGTGGGGCCATAGAACTTGCTGGACACGCCCTGGTACATCAGCGGCCATTCGACAGGCGGCTTGTCCACCCCGATCACCTTGTCCATCAGCGCGCCGTGGCTGGCATAGACCGACCCGTCGAGCCATTGCCAGGCGCGCGGCAGCGGCGCGGTGACCGTGGCCATGTCCAGCGCATCGGGGAAGGCACTGATCGCGCGCAGCTGCGGTTCCACCTCGGCCCAGTTTTCCAGCGCCGCTTGCAGCGTCTTCACCGGCGCGGGCGCGCAATGACTGGCATCGGGCGATACCACCACCAGCCGCCCGTCAGGCGTTCCGTCGATCAGAGTGGCCAGGCGCATCCGTCAATTCTCCCTGCAAGTATCGTCATCGTGGCGCTAGACCGCGCGGCATAGGCCAGCAATGGCATTTGGCCGATAGATTTCCATCGATAACATGCGTTGGTCGCCAGCCGGGCCTTGGTGCAATGGCCGCACCAGTCGAACTGGAAGGACTGAGGATTACCCATGGCTACCTGGCTGAAGCGCGGCGCAACCGCGGAAGCAAAGCGTGATGCGGACAAGAAGGTGCGCGAGATCGTCGAGGCGGCGCTGGCCGATATCGAAGCGCGCGGCGATGTGGCCGTGCGCGAAATGAGCGTGAAGTTCGACGGCTGGGACCGCGAGGACTATCGCCTGAGCCAGGCCGAGATCGACCGTTGCGTGGACGGCCTCACCGCGCAGGAACGCAAGGACATCGAGTTCGCCCAGGCGCAGGTGCGCAATTTCGCGCAGATCCAGCGCGATTCGATGAAGGAAGTCGAAGTCGAAACGCTGCCCGGCGTGGTGCTGGGCCACAAGCACATCCCGGTGAACGCCGCGGGCTGCTACGTCCCCGGCGGCAAGTACCCGCTGCTGGCCTCTGCCCACATGAGCGTGATCACCGCCAAGGTGGCAGGCGTGCCGCGCGTGATCACCTGCGCCCCGCCGTTCGAAGGCAAGCCCGCTGACAAGATCGTGGCGGCGCAGGCGATGGCCGGGGCTGACGCGATCTATGCGCTGGGCGGCATCCAGGCGATCGGCGCCATGGCCATCGGCACCCAGAGCATCGGCGCGGTCGACATGCTGGTCGGCCCCGGCAATGCCTTCGTGGCCGAAGCCAAGCGCCAGCTGTTCGGCCGCGTGGGCATCGACCTGTTTGCAGGGCCGACCGAAACCATGGTGATCGCGGACGAGACAGTGGACGGCGAAATCTGCGCCACCGACCTCTTGGGCCAGGCCGAACACGGCCCGGAAAGTCCGGCGATCCTCATCACCAACTCCGAAAAGCTGGCGCGCGACACCATGCGCGAAGTCGAGCGGCTGCTGGCGATCCTGCCGACTGCCGACTATGCCCGCCCGGCGTGGGAGAACTTCGGGGAAGTGGTGGTCTGCGACAGCTACGAGGAAATGCGCCTGGTGGCGGACGATTACGCCAACGAACACGTGCAGGTGATGACTGCCGACCCGGACTATTTCCTCAAGAACATGACCAATTACGGCGCCCTGTTCCTCGGCCCGCGCACCAATGTGAGCTACGGCGACAAGGTGATCGGCACCAACCACACCCTGCCCACCAAGAAGAGCGCGCGCTATACCGGCGGGCTGTGGGTGGGAAAGTTCCTCAAGACCTGCACCTACCAGAACGTGCTGACCGACGAGGCGACCACCCTGGTGGGCGAATATTGCAGCCGCCTGTGCGCGATGGAAGGCTTTGCCGGCCACGGCGAACAGGCCAATATCCGCGTGCGCCGCTATGGCGGCCGCAACGTGCCCTATGCGGGCGCGGCTGACCCGACGCCGGAGACTGCTGCCTGATGGGCGATCTGCGTACGATGATCGAGGATTTCGCTGACCTGTTCTACGGTCAGCGCAATCCCCGACTGGCCTTTCAACGGTACGTCTCGCCCGACTACATCCAGCACAGCCCTCACCTTGGCGACGGGCGCGAGGCAGCGCTGGCCATGCTCGAACCGCTGTTTGGCGGTGACGGGGCAAGCTTTTCCGTGAAGCGCATCCTGATCGACCCGCCCTATGCCGCAATCCACCTGCACGGGCGCCCTGATCCGGCCAAGCCGGGAAAGGCAGTGGTCGACATCTACCGTGTTGAAGGCGACAAGATCATCGAACACTGGGATGTGGTCCAGCCTCTGCTGGAAACCCGCGTCAACCCACGAGAAACCGTCTGATGGATATCCCCGCCACCCCTTCGTTCCGCCTCGATGGCAAACGTGCACTGGTAACCGGTGCGGGGCGGGGGATCGGGCTGGCTGCCGCTGTGGCGCTTGCCGAGGCGGGAGCCGAGGTTACGCTGGCGGCCCGCACCGCCAGCGAGATCGACACCGCAGCGCAGGCCATTGGTAAGAATGCCTGCGCTGCGGTGCTCGACGTGTCGGACCTGGCGGCGGTGGAACAGTTCTTCGCCAGCCGCGCACCGTTCCATGTGCTGGTGAACAATGCCGGGACCAACCGGCCCAAGCCGATGTGGGAAGCCAGCGAAGCCGATTTCGACGCGGTGATGGACCTGAACGTGAAGAGCGCCTTCTTCGTCGCGCAAGCCTGCGCCAAGGCACTGATCGCGGCGGGAGAAAAGGGTTCGCTGATCCACATGGGCAGCCAGATGGGCCACGTCGGCGGCCCCAACCGCAGCCTCTATTGCGCCAGCAAGTGGGCGATGGAAGGCATGAACAAGGCCATGGCGCTGGACCTTGCCTCGCACGCCATCCGCTCCAACACCATTGCTCCCACCTTCATCGAAACGCCGCTGACCAAGCCGATGTTCGAGGATGCCGCGTTCAAGGCCAGCGTGCTCGCGAAGATCAAGTTGGGCCGCATCGGTCGGGTGGAAGACCTGATGGGCGCGGTGGTGTTCCTCGCCAGCGATGCCTCTGCCCTGATGACCGGCACCAGCCTTGTCGTGGATGGCGGCTGGACGGCGGAGTGAGTTTTCCCGCCCTTGCCATCGACCCGTTCGACGAGGGCTTCCTGGCCGATCCCCATGCCCACCACAGTGCCTTGCGCGATGCCGGGCCGGTGGTCTGGCTCGACGCCATCGGCTGCTATGGCATGGCGCGCTTTGCCGAGGTGCAGCCCGCGCTGAAGGACTGGCAGACATACATTTCCGGGCGCGGCGTGGGGCTGGCGGACTTCGCGCGGGAGGAACCCTGGCGTCCGCCCTCGCTGCTGCTGGAAACCGATCCCCCGCTGCATGACCGCACGCGCGGGCTGATGAACAAGGTCGCCAGCCTCGCCAGCTTGCGCGAAGCCATGCCCGCCTGGCGCGCCAGGGCCGCCGAACTGGTCGAGGAATGTGTCGCGCGCGGCCGGATCGAAGCGGTGGACGCGCTGGCCGAGGCATTCCCGCTGCGGGTATTCCCCGAACTGATCGGGCTGCGCGAGGACGGGCACGAGAACCTGATCCCCTATGGCACCATCGCCTTCAACGGCTTCGGCCCGCAGAACCGCCTGCTGCGCGAATCGATGGCCAATGCCGCCGCAGCCACCGCCTGGGTCAACGACAGCTGCCAGCGCGCGCGGCTGAAGCCCGGCGGCTGGGGCATGGCGGTCTACGAAGCCGCCGACCGTGGCGAATGCAGCGAGGAAGAAGCCTATCGGCTGGTACGCAGCTTCCTGACGGCGGGCGTCGATACGACGGTGAACGGCATCGCCAACCTCGTTCACGCCTTTGCCTGTTTCCCGGCCGAGTGGGACAAGCTGCGCGCCGATCGGTCGCTGGCCAAACGCGCCATCGAGGAGTCCCTGCGATGGGGCGGGGTCGTGCAGACCTTCTTCCGCACTACCAGCCGCGACGTGGACATCGCCGGTGGCACGATCCCCGAGGGCAGCAAGGTGCTGCTGTTCCTCGCCGCCGCCAACCGCGATCCGCGCAAGTGGGATAATCCCGACCGTTTCGATATCAGCCGCAACGCCGGGGGCCATGTCGGCTTCGGCTTCGGCATTCACCAGTGCCTGGGCCAGATGGTCGCCCGGCTGGAGATGGAGGCGGTGCTGGACGCGCTGATCCCGCGCGTTGCCGCGATCCGCGCCACGGGTCCGGCGCAGATCCGGCTCAACAACACGTTGCACGCATTGGCCAGCGTGCCGGTGGAGCTGGTCCCCGCCTGAGCGCGAACGAGTGCAGCCAATCGATTGCGCGGGATGCAAGCAATCGCGCCCGTCGATAGCATTGTCATTGCCCGGCCCGACGTGCAGACCACCGCGCAACCACCAATCACCAAGACCGAGGATAGCCCATGGCCCGCCGTTACGTTGACCTGTCGATGACGCTCGAGAACGACATCGTCAGCGATCCCCCCTTCCTGAAGCCCACCATCGAGTACGAGGTCCACGCCGACACCAAGCATGAACTGGCGCACTGGTTCGATCCCGAAGAGGCCGAAGGGATGCACGGCGGCCAGCCGTTCTGCGCCGCCGAATGGGTGCGGCTGACCACGCACAGCGGCACCCACGTCGATGCCCCCTGGCACTATCACCCGACGCAGGACGCGGCGCTCCCCGGCGGCAGCCGCCCGGCACAGACGATCGACCAGATGCCGCTGGAATGGTTCTTCAACCCCGGCGTGAAGCTGGATTTCCGCCATTACGAAGATGGCTATGTCGCCACGGCCGCCGACGTGGAAGCCGAGTTGAAGCGCGTCGGGCACGATCTCCAGCCGCTCGATATCGTGGTGGTCAACACCTCTGCCGGGATGGCGCTGGCCAACCGCGATCCGGGCTATGTCGGGCGCGGCGCAGGCATGGGTTACGAAGCGACCATGTACCTGCTCGAACGCGGCGTGCGGGTGACCGGCACCGACGCCTGGTCGTGGGATGCGCCGTTCAGCAAGACCGCCGAGAAGGTGAAGGAAACCGGCAATCCCAAGCTGATCTGGGAAGGCCACCGCGCGGGCGTGGACATCGGCTATTGCCACATCGAGAAGATGCACAACCTCGAAGCGATCCCGTCGACCGGGTTCATGATCTCGTGCTTCCCGCACAAGATCAAGGGCGCCAGCGCGGGCTGGACACGCGCCGTCGCCATCTTCGAAGACTAGGAAGGCCTGACGGGGATGGGAGAGTTCCTGCGCAATGCCTGGTACATGGCCGGATGGGCCGGGGAACTGGGCGAAAACGGCTTTACCCGCGAGATCTGCGGCGTGCCGACCTTCTTCTACCGGCTGGCCGACGGCAGCCCGGCGGCCATGCAGGATCGCTGCCCGCACCGCTTTGCCCCGCTGTCGATGGGCACGCGCGACGGTGACCTGGTGGTCTGCCCCTATCACGGCCTGGCCTTCGGGCCGGACGGCAAGTGCGCGCGCAATCCCTTTGCCGAACGCATTCCGGCGGGCAGCTCGGTGCCGGCCTTCGCCGTGCGCGAGCTGGACGGGATCGTGTGGCTGTGGCGCGGCGACCGCGACACGGCGGACGACAGCCTGATCCCTGCCTTCCCCTTCGTACCCGACGCGCCGGGCTGGCGCACGCTGACCGGCTACACCCTGATGGAGGCGAACTACGAATACGGGACCGATAACCTGCTCGACCTCAGCCACATCGAATTCGTCCACAAGGGCAGTTTCGCCGGGCAAGGAGTGATCTTTGCCGGGCAGCACTCGGTACGCGACGAAGGCGACACGCTGCATTCGGACTGGTGGATGCCCGATATCCCCCCGCCATCGGTGGCGGCAGGCATTTTCCCGCCCGACATGCGCACCGATCACTGGCTGGACATGCGCTGGAACGCACCCGCCTCGATGCGGCTCAACGTCGGCGTTTGCCCGCACGGCGCGGGGCGGGATGCCGGTTTCGAAGTGCCGCAGGCGCATATCCTGACGCCCGCGAACCAGCACCAGACGCACTACTTCTGGTCCACCAGCCGCCCTTCTGAGGCCGCGAACCCGGAGGAGGATGCCTTCCTGCTGGCGCTGTTCCGGCAAGCGTTCGATGACGAGGACAAGCCGGTGATCGAGGCCGCCTATCGCAATGTGCAGGCCAATCTGGAGAGGGGCGGTGACTTCTGGGCCGAGAAGCCGCTGTCGCTGGGTATCGACCAGGGCGGCACCCGCGCCCGGCGCAAGATCGAGGCGATGCTGAAGGCAGAGGCCAATGGCTGATTTCACCTTCCACCACGGCGGCGTATCGGTCCCCAGCCTGGACGCGGCGATCGACTGGTATGGCCGGGTGCTGGGGTTCGAGGTGGAAAAGCGGTTCTGGATCGAAGCCGCCCGCGCCGAAACCGCCATGATCCGCAAGGGGCCGCTGCGGTTCGAGCTGTTCGAGGTGGAAGGCGCCGCCCCCCTGCCCGACGACCGCCGCTATCCGCCCGCCGACCTCAAGACCCACGGCAACAAGCATGTCGCTTTCCGGGTGGAAGACCTGGATGGCTTCCTGGCCGAGATGGCCGAAAAGCAGGTGGACGTAGCCTTCGTGGTGAAGGAGAAGTTCGGCAGCGGCGCCTTCATCCGCGACTGTGCCGGGAACCTGATCGAATTCGTCGAGGAACCGAATGGCTAGCTACACCCTCTACCACCTGCCCGGCGCCTGTTCGCGCGTCACCATGACCGCGCTGGAACAGTGCGGGGTCGACTATGCCGATCACCCGGTGAACTTGATGCAGGGCGAACAGCACAGCCCCGAATTCCGCAAGGTCAACCCGCGCGGCAAGATCCCCGCGCTGCTGGTGGATGGCCAGCTGATCGCGGAGAACGCGGCGATCCAGTGGTGGCTGGGCAAGACCTTCCCCGCAGCGGGGCTGTTCCCCGCAGCCGGAAACGACTGGGAGGAGGCGCAGATCCTGTCGGACCTGTTCTGGATTTCCTCCGGCTGGCACCCCTCCGTGCGCGCCAACATGATGCCGATCCGCTGGACCACCGGCGATCCCGCCCCGGTGCGCGAACGCGGCAAGCAGCTGGTGAAGCCGCTGTTCGAAGCGTTCGATGCCCACATGGCCGATCGCCAATGGTGGTACGGCGATGACTGGTCGATCGTCGACGTCTACTTCTACTGGAACTACACCACCGCCGAGGAAGGGCAGTACGACCTGACCGGCCTTGCCAACCTTGCCGCCCACCGCGCGCGGGTGGAGGCTTGGCCTGCCTTCCAGCGGGCGCTGGCGCGCGAGAATGCCGCACGCGAAAGGATGGCCAATGCCGCCTGAACAGCCACGCCACGATCTTGAGGTCTACATCGGCTACACCGCCTGCACCCGCGTCACCCTGACCGCGCTGGAGACGGTCGGCCAGCCGTACCGGGAGCGGCTGATCCTGTTCGAGAAGGGCGAACACAAGGCGCCCGATTTCCTGCGGATCAACCCGCAGGGCAAGGTGCCGGCGCTGATCGTCGATGGACAGGCGCTGTGCGAGAACCTGGCGATCATCACCTGGCTCAACAAGACCTGGCCCGAGGCCGGACTGCTGCCCCCGGCCAGCGACGCCTTCGAGGAAGCGCAGCAGCTGTCCGCGCTGGCCTGGGTCGCTTCCACCTGGCACCCTTCGGTGCGCGCGGTGAAGGTGCCGATGATGTGGACCACCGGCGATACCGCCGGGGTGCGCGAACGCGGCGGCCAGCTGATGAGCGGCCTGCTCGACCGGCTCGATCGCGAACTGGCAGAGCGGCGGTTCTGGTTCGGCGCGGACTGGTCGATCGTCGATAGCTACCTGTGGTGGGCCTATATCAATTCCGAATTCGGCGGCTTCGACCTGTCGCCGTGGACCAACGTCGCCCGGCACCGCGCGGATGTGGAAGCCATGCCGCAGGTGCAGCGCGCGCTCGCGCGTGAGCAGGCGGCCTGGGATGCAAGAAAAGGTGAACTGGCATGACATTCGACGATCCCAGGGTGCAGGCCGTGTTCGAAGGCTATCAGGCCCGGCTCGAAACCGACGCGGCAACGATGCGCGCGCTCGGTCCCGAAGGCTTCGCCCGGCGTGACGAATTCCTGCTGCCGGTGGGGCTGGAGGCGGCCTGGTTCCTGCATTCGCTGATCGTGGCGCGCGCGCCGAAGCGGATCCTCGAACTGGGTACCAGCTACGGTTATTCCACCCTGTTCCTGGCCGATGCGGCGCGCAAGGTCGGCGCGCAGCTCGTCACCATGGAACTGGCCGATTACAAGCAGGCCCATGCCCGCGAGCAGCTGGAGGCGGCCGGGCTGGCCGACGTGGTCGATTTCCGCTGCGGTGACGCGCTGGACCTGCTGGCGCAGGATCCCGGCCCGTGGGACTTCGTGCTGGTCGACCTGTGGAAGGAACTTTACCAGCCCTGCTTCGACCTGTTCTATCCCAAGCTGTCGGACGAGGCCGTGCTGTGTTCGGACAACATGATCGAACCCGCCGCAGCCCGCCCCAGCGTGCGCAAGTACCGCGAGGCGGTGCGCGCGAAGGCCGACATGCAGACCGCGCTGCTGCCGATCGGCCAGGGCATCGAACTGAGCGTGAAATGGAACGCGGGTAACGCCAAGCTGTAGGGTCAGGCTTTACCCCCGGCCCTCCGACGCCGCCGGAAAATGACTTTGTCCGAAACAGGCTTGGCAAGCCGTCCGCGCGCTGCGAATATCCCTGCCAACAACAAGGGCCGGGCGATCAGCACCGGCGGAGGGGATCATTGCCATGTGCAAGCGACTGCGCCTGCTCGTTCTGTCGGTGCTGCTGCCCGCAGCCAGTCTGCTGGGCCTGCCGGACAGGGCATGGGCGCAGGGCGGGCATGACCATGCGCAAGCCACGGCCAGCATGGCCGATCCCGCTGCACCGATCCGGCACTTGCGCTGGTCCGATCCGGCAGCCTGGCCCGGCGGGCAGGTGCCGCGCGAAGGCGACGCCGTCACCATCGTGCGCGGCACCGACGTGCTGCTCGACCTGGATCCGCCCGCGCTGCGCAGCCTGACCATCGACGGCACGCTGCGCTTCTCTGACGAGCTCGACATCCACCTGGCGACCGAGTGGATCTACATCCAGCAAGGCGCGCTGCACATTGGCAGCGAGGACCAGCCGTTCCGGCACCAGGCCACCATCACCCTCACCGACAATGTCCCCGACGAGAACGTCAACACCATGGGCGATCGCGGCATCATGCTGATGGGCGGCACGCTGAGCCTGCACGGCGACCGCCAGCACAGCTGGACCAGGCTGGCGGCCACGGCGGCGGCGGGCAGTACCCGGATCGATGTGCTCGATGCCAGCGAATGGCGCGCGGGCGACGAGATCGTGCTCGCCTCCACCGATTTCGATCCCCGCCAGGCCGAACGGCGCACCATCGCCGCCGTCGCGGGCAATGCGATCACGCTCGATCGCCCACTCGACTACATGCATTACGGCCTGATCACCTACGGCGTCGATGAGCGCGGCGAGGTGGGCCTCTTGACGCGCAACATCCGCATCGAGGCATCGCAGGACGCCGAGCAAAGCTATTTCGGCGGGCATATCATGGCCATGCTGTCGCCCAGGGTGCAGGTGTCGGGCATCGAGCTGGCGCGGATGGGGCAGCACCTGCACCTCGCCCGCTATCCCATGCACTGGCACCTCGTCGGGGAGGGCGCGGGGCAGTACATCCGCAATTCCGCCATCCACGATACCTACAGCCGCTGCGTCACCGTGCACGGCACCAACAACGTGCTGGTGGAAAACAACGTCACCTACAACACCGTGGGCCACTGTTTCTTCCTCGAAGACGGGGTGGAAACCGGCAACCAGCTCATCGGCAACCTGGGCATTCAGACCAAGTGCCACCCCACCCTGCCCTGCCAGCCGACCAACCTCGCGCCGGGCGGCGAGACGGCAGGCCCCGCCGGGCAGGCGAGCGACCAGATCCTGCTGCCGTCGGACAATACCGCTTCCACCTTCTGGATCACCAATCCGGACAACGTCTATCGCGGCAACGTGGCGGCGGGGTCGGACCAGACCGGGTTCTGGTTCGCCCTGCCCGAACACCCCACCGGCGCCTTCGAAGGCACTGATGTGAGCGCCAACACCTGGCCGCGCCGCACCCGCGTGCGCGAATTCAGCGGCAACGTGGCCCATTCCAACTTCGACGGGTTCATGTTCGATCGCGGCCCCCGGCCCGACGGCACTTTCAGCGTGGGCGGCAGCAATTACCACTTCCCCCACGCCGACCCGGCCGACATGGCGAGCGAGCCGCTGGTGTCACATTTTGCCGACTTCACCGCCTACAAGAACCGCCACGGCGGGGTCTGGGGCCGGGGCGAGCTGCACCTGTTCACGAACCTGCGCGTGGCCGACAACGCCATCGGTTTCACCCATGCCGCCGCCGCCGTGGGGCGCGCGGAATATACCAGCCGCGTGGTGGATTCGCTGTTCGTGGGCGAAAGCGACAATGTGGGCAACCCGCGCACCCCGGCGGAACTGGCCTATGGCCGATCCATGCCCAACGACATGCCCGACTACCCGATCCGCGGCTACGAATACTATGACCTGCGCCACGACGTGCAGGACACGATGTTCGTCAACTTTGCCGACAATGCCACGCGGCAGGCGGGCGCGATCTCCTACCTGATGTACACCAGCTTCGGGATCAGTACGGAGAATTCCATCGCGGGGGCCAGCTTCGTCAATTCCCGCCCGGTGCATTTCCCGCCGGTGGTGCGGCGCTGGGCCAGCGACTTCGGGCGACAGAATGCCTGGCGCGGAGCGGTGATCCACGATCTCGACGGATCGGTGGGCGGGCTGCCCGGCGGCTACATCGTGCTCGACAACGGCATCGCCTCGGACGAGCACGCCTGCACCCTGCGACCCGACTGGGGCGCGGCCATTTGCAGCGGCGATTTCGGACGCTTCGGCGTGGGCGGCCAGTTCGGCTTCGGCAGCGCCCCGATCGACCAGCCGGTGGTGATGAGCCGCAACGGCAGGCGCTTCGAATATACCGGTGAAACCACCATCCGCAGCGGCGCGGACCTGCGGGTGGAAACCGGCCGCGAAAGCCTGTCGCTGACCTTGCGCGAGATGGACGACGGATCGTGGCTGGTGGTCGAACTGCCGGGTTTCACCAGTGCAGCGGGCGGCACCGAGCAGCCCAGCATCGAGGCGCTGCGCGCCGCCAGCGCAACATCGTGGTTCCGCGGCGAAGGCACACTGTGGGTGAAGCTGGTGGTCAACAACGGTGGCGATGCCAGCGTTCCCGGCTCGGGCTTCGGGGTCAGCACCAACGGCACGGGCCCCGGCGGCGCCTTCGTGGCAGGGGCCGGGTTGGAAGTGAGGCGCTAGACCCTGTTTCAGTAGGTTCTAGGCCGTCATTCCAGCTCCAGCGTGATCGGCCCTATTTCGCCGGTGAACACGAAGGGCTTGCCGGTTTCGGGCAGCATCACCATGCCCACCTCGCGCCCGATGCCCACGCCGTTGCCGCCCCAGTGCGCGCGCACCGTGCGTTCCAGCTGCGTTTCGGCCACCAGCTCGCCGTCCACCAGCAGGCGGAAGCGCGTCGGCCCGCCGGGGACCGGATCGCCCACCGGAGCGACGTCGAGCACGATATCGTGCTGCCCCGCCACCAGCGCCGGCCCCTGCAACAGCAGCGGCGCTTCGGGTTCGTTGACGTGGACATAGCTGGGCCGCCCGTCGATCAGGTACAGCCCCCAGCCAAAGGGAAAGCCGCCCTGGCTGATGATGGTGCCTTGCGCCCCTTCGCTCACCGTGACCGGAACGCTCAGCCGCCAGCTGCGGCCCGGCAGCGAGGGGAAGGCACCGTCGAGGAACGGCCCTTCGCCGCGCCGATAGGTAAGCCTGCGCGGCCCTGCAAACGCCTCCCGCTGCGATTGCAGCAGCCCTTCACCCACGTTGCCGCGAGCGGCAAAGCTGAAGCCGTTGGCGGCCTGCTGCTGTTCCCACAGCGCCTGGAGCCGGGCCAGCCGTTCGGGATAGAGCGCGGCCACATCCTGCGCCTGCGCGAAATCGGTATCGAGGTCGTACAGTTCCCAGTGCTTCTCACGCCCGTACTGCGGCGCGAAGATCACGTTGGGCGGGCCCAGATTGGCCAGCCAGCCATCCTGGTAGATGCCGACATTGCCCAGCATCTCGTAATACTGGGTGGTGTGGCGCGACGGCGCCTGCGGATCGGCAAAGCTGTAGAGCAGGCTGGTGCCGTCCAGCGGCAACTGCTCCACCCCGGCAAAGCTTTCGGGCATGGTCACGCCTGCCGCCTCGTAGATGGTGGGCGCGATGTCGGTGATATGGCCGTACTGGCTGCGCAGGCCCGTGCTGCTGCCCGCCAGCCCCTGCGGCCAGCTCACCACCAGCCCGGCGCGCGTGCCGCCCAGGTAGCTGGCGTGCTGCTTGAACCAGGGATAGGGGGTGTTGAGCGCCCAGGTCCAGCCGACGTTGTAGTTGGTGCCGTGGCGTTCGGTGCCGATCTCGTCGATCGCTGCCAGGCGATAGGCATCGTCCTCCGCCGGGCGGTTTAGCAGGCCCAGCGTGGTGCCGCCGGGGCCGCCTTCGCCGCTGGCGCCGTTGTCGCCATCGACGAACAGGATCAGCGTGTTGTCGAGTTGGCCCTGCGCGCGCAGTTCCTCCACGATCCGCCCGAACTGGTAATCGAAATGCGCGCGCATTCCGGCATAGACTTCCATCATCCGCGCGGCGACGCGCTGCTCATCGGCGGAAAGCGAATCCCATGCCGGGATAAGATCGGGGCGCGGGGTCATCCGCGTGCCGGGCGGCACCAGGCCCATGGCCAGCTGGCGGGCAAAGGTGCGTTCGCGCAGCACGTCCCAGCCTTCGTCGAACTGGCCCCGGAAACGCGCCCGCCATTCCTCCGGGGCCTGGTGCGGTTCGTGGCGCGTGCCGGGCGCAAGGTAGAGGAAGAACGGGCGATCGGGCGCGGCGCCGCGCACCCGGTCGATCCAGGTGATGGCGTGATCGGCCAGGTCGCGGTCGAGGATGTAATCGGGGTCGACGGCGGGATCTGGCACCGGGTCGATCACCGTGGTGTTTTCGATCAGGATCGGGCGGAACTGGTCGCTCGCCCCGTCCATGAAGCCATAGAAATAGTCGAAGCCCAGGCCCGTGGGCCAGCGGTCGAACGGCCCGGCAGCGGTCTGTTCGGCCAGTGGAGTCAGATGGTTCTTGCCCAGCATGGCGGTGGCATAGCCACTGGCGCGCAGCACGTCGGCAATGGTGGCGGCGCTGTCGGGGATCACCGTGCGGAAGCCCGGCTCGTCACGCACCAGGTTGACGATCACGCCCATCTCCACGCGGTGATGGTTGCGCCCGGTCAGCAGCGCGGCGCGGGTGGGCGAACACATGGCGGTGACGTGGAAGCGGTTGTAGGTCAGCCCGTCCTGCGCCAGCGCATCCAGCACCGGGGTCGGCACCGGGCCGCCAAAGGTGCTGTCGGAGGAAAAGCCGACATCGTCCATCAGCACCACGATCACGTTGGGGCGCTGGCGGGTGGCAGCATCCTGCGCCTGCGCCTGCGCAGAAGCGGCAACGGCGGAAAGCGCCAGCGTAAGGGCGGCCAGCAACCGGGCAAATTGTCCAATCATCGCAGTACCTTGTCCAGCGCCTTGCCCTTGGCCAGTTCGTCCACAAGCTTGTCCAGCCAGCGCGCCTGCTGCGTCAGCGGATCGTCGATCTCCTCCACCCGCACGCCGCAGACAACGCCCTTGATTTCATCCGCCTGGGGATGGATCGCCGGGGCTTCTGCGAAGAAGTTGGCGAAGTCGGTTTCGCGCGCCACCTGGTCGGTCAGCCCCGCGTCGTCGTAGCCCGTCAGCCAGCAGATCACCGCGTCCAGCTCCGCACGGGTGCGGCCCTTCTTCTCCACCTTGGCGAGATACATCGGATAGACGCGGGCGAAGACCAGTTCCCCGATTGTCTTGCGTGCCATGGCCTTGCTCCCTCCTCGTGAACGCGACCGTCCGCGCTTTCCTACAGCGGGCAATCCTGCCTTGCTGCGCGACGATCAAGCCGATGTTTGCCTCCATTCGACCGCGCCGCGTGTCAACTTCGTGTTGGACCCGCAATTACCTGAAAGAAAAGGATAACCAAGCCAGACAGAGGATCGTCACGATGTCAACTTCGTCAGCTTTGCCCAGCCGAGAGCCAGCACGTCAGATGGCGTGCTCGTCTTCCTCGGTGAGGTCGGCCAGCTTGCCTTCCACCGGCAGTTTGCCCGGCCTGGTCTTGCGGTATGCCTCGAAGCTCTTGCGGTCGAGGTCGAACACCATGTCCCACGGGATGTTGTCGCCGCGGAAGATCGGCGGGGCATTGTTGCTCCACAGCAGACTGCCGAAGCGGAAATCCCAGGCGCGTGGCACCCAGTTGTCATCCAGATAGTCGGTGTCGGCGTGGTACTCGGCCTCGCCCGATTTTCCGGGGATGTCGCAATAGTAGTAGATCGCGCTGGTCGCCCGGTGACGGCTGATCCCGCCCGATGAGTTCATGCTCTGGTTCACCCAGCCGCGATCGGCCATGATGTTGGCGCCCAGCATCACCTCGTCGATATCGTCGCAACCGAAGGCAATGTGCATGAACTTGAAGTGGTCCGGCGCGATCGGCAGGTCGCAATTCACCCAGAAGATCGAGTGGTGTTCACAGGTGCCATCCGCCCGCGCGAAGACGCCGGTGCCCTTCGAATGGTCGGTATAACGAAAGCCCATGTGGCGTTCGTAGAATTCGAAGCTGGCGATGTAGTCCGGGCTGAAGAAGACGACGTGGTTGATCGTCTTGGGGATCGCCTTGTGCCGCCAGATGCGGTGCTGGTTGAAGCGCGGATAGCTGCTGAGCGAGTTGGTGGGGCTGATCTCGCTCTTGACCGGCTTCTTGGTCCACAGCCGCAGCGCGATGGGCTGGCCGTCGGGACACACGCAGCGCACGGTGCCGCCGGCCGACACGGTCACGGCCACTTCGGTGGCCAAGCTGGCGGCGATACGGTCGAGATGGGCCTGGTCGTCCACGCCCCAGACGGTTTCCTTGATCCCGTCACCGGGGAAGGGATCGGGCGAAGGCAGGCGCGCATCGCCGTGGCGGTACAGCACCAGGCGGCTGCCGGTGGCGAGGCGGAAGGTGGTTTCGGTGTCGTCGGCGTGCTCCAGCGGCAGGCCGAAATCGGTCCAGAAACGCGTGTGTTCGGCCAGGTCTTCCACCCCGAAGACCACCGATTCGATGCCCAGAATGCTCAATGTTCGTTCCCTCGTTTGCCCCGGACTTATGGCGCGACAAGCCAGCTTGCGGAAATGGATAGTTCCGCAAGCTGGCTATCGAAGGGAGCGAATTGGCGCCTAGACGGGTTCGGCCAGGGTGCGGCGGATCCGCTCGGTCACTTCCACCGGGTCGCCCGCCTTTTCCGGGTGCATTTCCCACTCGCCCAGCATGATCGAGCTGGTGCCGACCAGCTTGGCGCGTTCGAAGCGGCGCAGCATGAAGGCTTGCAGGGCAGCCTCGATGGACTGGTCCTCACCCAGTTCCTCGGCCAGCACCACGGCGTCTTCCACCGCCATGGCGGCGCCCTGCCCCAGGTGCGGCGTGGCAGAGTGCGCGGCGTCACCGATCAGCACCACGCGGCCCTGATACCAGGGATCGGGCATGATGCAGGCTTCCAGCGGGCGATAGACCGTCAGCGCGGGATCGGTCACGGCCTTGGCCGCCTCGCCCAGCACGCCGCCGTAACCGGCCAGGCGCTTGCTCATTTCCTCGGCCAGGGTCGCGGGGTCGAAGCGGGGATTGCCCGGCTCCTCGGTGACGACGAAGATGTACATCTCCTCCGGGGTCAGCGGGCAGTAACCGGCCTTGCCCTTGTAGCCGTTTTCCACCCCGATGTAGAGGTCGCTCCATTCGAGGTCCGCCGGGCGCGGCACGTTGTAGCGCCACACGCCCTGCCCGGTGAAGGCAGGCTTCGCCTCGGGCCACAGCACCTTGCGCACCGCCGAATAGTTGCCGTCCGCCGCGATCAGCAGGTCGTAGGTGCCGCTGGTGCCGTCGGTGAAGGTGACGTCGACGCTGTCGCCCCCAGTGGCGGTATTGTCGGTGAAGCTCTCGAAGGTGACGCCCAGCTTCACCGGAATGCCCAGCGCCTTCACCTTGCTGGTGAGCACTTCGTGCAGCGCGGGGCGAGTCAGGCCCAGGTCGCCCGGCAGCCCGTCGACCTGGCTTTCGCCCGGCAGCTCGGCAATCAGGTCACCGGACGGAGTCAGGAACCGCGCGCCCCGGTAAGGGAAGCCTGCATCCACCGCCGCCTTGCCCAGCCCCAGCGTTTCCAGCGCACGGATGAAGTTGGCCTGCACGATGATGCCGACGTGATAGACCTTCCAGTCCTTGTCGCGCTCCACCACTTCGACGTCGATACCTTGCTGGTGCAGGCCGATGGCCACCGCCAGGCCCGCCACGCCGCCGCCGATGACACAGACTTTCTTGCTCATGTTCGTGGTCCTCTCTTACTCGGCCGCCTGGGCCAGCGGATCGGAGTCCGCAGGGTGATAGTGAAGCTGGTCAGGACGGGCGTAGACCACGTCCCAGTTGGGTTCGGCCTTCATGAATTCGGGCAGGTTGGTCATGTAGATCGCCGTGCCGAAGGCGCCGTCCCAGATGCGCGGCTTCCAGCCGTCGTCGACGCAGTCGCAGTCGGCGCCGTATTCGGCCTCGCCGCCCGCCGGACAGGGAACGTAGAGGAAGGCGGCAGAGGTCAGCCGGTGGCGGCCCATGCCCCAGTTCCAGTCACCAAACTGGTAGCCGCGCCGGTCGAGGTAGTTCTTGGCCACCATCATCTCGTCGATGTCCTCCACTTCCCAGTTGGCATGGTGGAACTTCAGCGTGCCGTTGAAACCTGGCATCGGCGCATGGGCATCGGCCAGGAAAATGGAGTGGTGCTCGTATGCGCCATCGGCGCGCATGTAGACGCCGAAGCCCTTCTGCATGTCGGTGATGCGGAAACCCAGCCGGTCGCGGTAGTAGTCGACCGCCTGCTGCACGTCGGGGAAAGTCCACACGCAATGGTGCGTGCGCTTGGGCAGCGCGCGGGAAATCCACTTGCGCGGCTGGTTGAGGCGTTCGATCCGGCCCACGGTGTTGAGCGGCGTGGGCGCGCCGAAAACGGGACGCGGATGCCACACTTCCAGCGCGATGGCCTGGCCAAAGGGGGTGACGAAGCGGACGGTGCCGTCAGGCCGACGCTCGATCGCATGGTCCGCTTCCAGCCCGGCCAGCAGCTTGTCGAGCGCGCGCTGGCTATCGACCGCCCAGCAGCATTCGAACACGCCCTTGCCGGTCTGCGCGGTGTTCTGCGGCAGGTCGGCATGGCCGCGTTCGAGCAGCCGCACCTCGCTGCCGTCTGGCAGTTCGTAAAGCGCCTCGCCCGCCTCTTCGAGCACCAGCGGCAGGCCGAAGTCGACGAAGAAGCGGGTGCAGGCAGGCAGGTCGTCGACCAGGTAGGTCAGCCGCCGGATGCCGGTAATCGCCATGATGGATCTCCCAAGAGTGAGACCCGTCAATGCGACGCCTGGCTCGCCGCGAGTTTGATCGCGCGCAAATCGCGTCCATTGATTGATTGGACGGCCAGCTATCCGTCAAATCGAATGGTTAGGCGATCAGTCCTTGCGGAACAGCAGCGAGACGATGAACAGCATGGTCTTGAGGTCGAGCATCTTCAGCGCCGCGCGCGCTTCGCTCGGCTTGAGCTTGGCCGCCATCGGCATGGCGCCGAAGATCTTGCCACGGATCACCAGGTTGTTGCCGTCGCGCTCGATCTTGCGCACCGCCATCAGTTCCTGGTCGTTGGCGTCGTAGATCTTCATCTGCTGCTGCTCGTTGCTGCTCATGCTGCCACTACCTTGTCGAAATCGATGCCCAGGTCATCCATGATCTTGATCGCGGTGGGACGCCCCACCCCGAAGATCGCTCCACCCGGATGCATGAAGGGGCCGCACAGGTACAGCCCCGCGCAGCCGGGGACGGCATATTGCGCCAGTTCGGGCGTGGGACGGAAACCCGAGGTCTGGAACATCTGGAGACCTGCGCCGTGCACTTCGCCGTTGACGAAGGTGGTGGGGCTCCAGCGTTCCATGTCGAGCGGGCTGTCGACCTCGCGCGCGATCACGCTCGATTCGAGACCGGGGAAGAAGTGGTCGAGGCTGCGGATCAGCTTATCGGCCACGTCGTCCTTGATCGCATCCCACCGCGCCGGTCCCTGCCGGTCGAGCGAATAGGGCTGGTAACTGGTAAGGTAGAGCTGGCTCTTGCCCTCCGGTTGCAGGCCGGGGAAGTCGACGATCCCGCCGCCGTGCAGCGGCGTCTCGGTGTTGGGCTGGCCGCGCCGGATCGGCTCGAAGCTGTCGAGGAAGCCCTGCAGGCTGGTGGCGGTGATGCAATTGGCCGCCGATTCCTTCAGCACCTCGGGGATCTTCGACGACAGTTCCGCTGCCGAACGATCGAGCGCGGCATCGACCTTGAACAGGGTATAGGGCGCGTTCTTCACCCGCTTGGCGCGGGCGATCATGTCACCGTCCAGCCCTTCCACGAACTGGTCGAGCAGGTTGGGGTGGATGCCCGCCACCACCGCATCACGCCCACGGAATTCCTCGCCCTCGGTCGATCGCAAGCCCACCGCGCGGCCGCTTTCCACGATCACCTGGTCGATCTCCACCCCGCAGCGCACTTCGCTGCCGTGGTCCTCGATGCATTCGACCAGCGCGCGGGTCAGGTCGCCCGAACCCTTCACCGGGAAGCCGACGGGGTAGAAGTGCACCAGCAGGATCATGATGATCATGCCGAAGCCGGTGCCCATGTCGTCGGGGAATTGCAGGATGCCTTCAGAGACCCACTTCAGCAGGTGGATCTTGAGGATATCGGTCTCGAACAGCTCGTCGACGATCTGAAGGGGGCTGCGGAACATCAGGTCGAGCAGGCGGCGGCCGTCCTCGCTCGATTCCATCATCATCATGAAGGCGCCCATCGGGATCGGCACGTTGAACATGCCCTGCAACAGCATCGGCATGATCCGCGCACCCCATTCGACGAACTTGCGATAGGTGTCGGCATCCTTCTGCGAATACTGCGCGATGTACTGGCAGGTCGCGTCGACATCGACATAGGTGACGAAGGGGGTGAAGTCCTTCAGCAGCAGCCCCATCGGCGCCTTGGGGTAGAAGTATTCGAGGCCGTACTTCGACTTCAGCCCCAGCTCATCGTTCACCAGCAACGGGTTCGCCTGGATCATGCCGTGCATGGCCGAATGCTTGTTGTGCTTGAAGCCGGGCGCCGTGCGTTCCAGCGTCACCGCCCCGCCGCCGGGGAAAGCCTTCTTCTCCAGCACCAGCACCTTCTTGCCGGCCTTGGCGAGGTAGGCGGCGCAACCCAGCTGGTTGTGCCCGCCGCCCATGACGACGACGTCGTAAGTGCTCATGCGTGTTCTCCGAAGAAAGTGCGGAAGCGCGAAATGCCGGGGACGTGGGCGGTGCCGCCGCCGTCACAGACCAGCACTTCGCCGGTGATGTTGCGCGCGGCGTCGCTGGCGAGGAAGGCCACGGCTTCGGCGATGTCCTCGGCCACGCCCAGCTGGTCGCGCAGGGTCTCGTCCTCCACCGCCTGGCGCAAGGGGACAGGGAAGGCTTCCAGCAGCGCCGGAGTCATGGTCATGCCGGGAGCAACCGCGTTGCAGCGCACGCCTGCCTTGCCGTGGCTGGCGGCGATGGCGCGGGTCAGCTGGATCAGCGCCGCCTTGCTCGACGAGTATGCCGCCTGGATCATGTGGCCCTGCAAGGCGAGGTTGCTGACGGTGTTGACGATATTGCCGCGCACCTCGCGCAGGTGCGGCAGGGCGCTGCGGCAGGCGACCATTGTGCCGCGCACGTTGATGGCGAAGGTGCGATCCCACAGCGCGGTGTCCATGTGCTCCACGTCACCGTCATTCTGCGCGATCTCGGGCCCGAGCAGCGCGGCATTGTTGTGCAGCACGTCCAGCCGACCGAAATGCTGCACCGTGGTGGCGACCATGGCCTGGGTCGACGCTTCGCTTTCCAGGTCGAGATGGATGGCAATCGCGCCGTCGAGTTCGCCCGCCAGCGCCTCTGCGCGGTCGAGCATGATGTCGGCAATGGCCACCCTGGCCCCGCGCGCAGTCATCAGCCGGGCGGTCGCCCCGCCGATGCCCCCTGCCCCGCCGGTAATGATGGCCACCTTCCCGTCCATGCGGATTGCATCGCCAGCCATGTTCTCTCCCCATCCGTTTTCATGCCGCGCGAGCACGCGCTTGCTTGTCTTGGGGATGATCCTAAGCTGGCATGGGACTATGGGAAGTAGGCACTTTTTTGTGCCTGCCACGGGCAATGGAACACGGCGAAGAGATCACCCCCGAAACGCGCCAGCGGCTGGGCGAACTGGCGGCCGAAATGGGCGAAGGCGGGGTCGATCGCGACGATCCGGCACGCTCGGTCGCAGCCATGCTGGGCGATCGCTGGTCGCCGCTGATCCTGCTGGTGCTGGAAACCGGCACCTGGCGCCATGCCGACCTGCGGCGGGTGGTGGCCGGTCTTTCGGCAGAACAGGCATTGTCGCAACGGATCATGACGCTGAAGCTGCGCGCATTGGAACGCGACGGCTTCGTCCGCCGCGCGGCGACCGGCGACGTGCCGCCCAGGGTCAGCTATTCGCTCACCGCGCTGGGACGGGAACTGGTCACAGAGCTGCGCCGCACGATCGACTGGCTCAATGTCCGGCGCGAAGCGATCCTCCGGAACCGCAGCGCATTCGACGCGCGCGACTAGAGCCCGCTTCAGCGCGCCGGGTTGTCCTGCCGGAATTCGAAGGCGATGGTGTGGTCCACCGGCGCATTGCCTGGCTTGCCCGGCCCCTGCTCTGCCGCCACCTTCTTCAATTCGCCCACCACCCAGCGAATCGCGGAATCGTTGTTGTTGGCGATATCCCATTGCGCCAGTTCGCGCACGGGCGGCATCTCGAACGGCACCTCGGCCATGGCCAGCGGGTAGTGCCGCACCATCTTTTCCGCCATGCGCCGGTGCATGGTGCCAATGCGGTTGGTGCCGACGATCAGCGTGGGCATGGTGGCGAAGCTGGCTGCCACCACTTCCACCCGCCGCGCCTGCTTCTTGCGGCGCATGTACCAGTCGTCGAACGCGGGAATGCGCGAACGGTTGAAGCGCACGGTGACGTGGCCCAGCGACAGGTAGTGCTCGCTGGTCATCTCCTGCGCCATGGCGGGGTTGGCCTTGTCGCCCACCACCACGTAATCGTCGATGAACATCAGCTCGCTGGGATGGTCCGACGAAGTGGCGAAATCGACCGTCACCAGCAGGTCGACATAGCCGCGTTCGAGCGATTCGACCGGGGCGCTCGACATGTTCTGGATCTCGAACAGCATGTTCGGCGCGACCGTTTCGAAGCGTTCCAGCGCCGGGGCGATCAGCACCTGGGTGGTATAATCCGAGGCCATGATGCGGATCAGCCGATCGCTGGTGGCGGGATCGAACTGCGGCGCCACGGCGATGGTCTGGCGGATCTGTTCCAGCACCGCGCGGGTGGGTTCGATCAGCTCCTCGGCGCGGGTAGTGAGGATCATCTGGCGGCCTTTCAGCACCAGCAGGTCATCCTCGAAATAGTCGCGCAGCCGCCCCAGCGCGCTGGAGGTGGCCGATTGCGACAGGCACAGCCGGTCTGCCGCCAGCGACACCGATCGTTCGGTCAGCAGCGCATCGAGCGCCACAAGCAGGTTAAGATCGAGGCGCTGGAAACGCATGGCAGTCCTCTGGGCTCTCCGCCGGGGTTATCCGAGCGTCGTGAGCGCGCTCGCCACCAGATTAGCAACAGAACCGTCATCTGCAAAACCCGCGCGTTCGGCGGCGGGCGTGGCCAGCGGCGGATAGGCAGCAAAGGCCGCTTCCAGCGCGGCGTCGGGCTGCCAGGTGACAAGGCTGGCGGAGGTGCCGCACTGGCGCGCGATCTCGTCCGCCAGGTCGCCCATGGACACGCGCTGGGCGGGCAGCGTCACCGCGCGGGTGGGCGGCATCAGCGCCGAATCGCAATCGATGGCATGGACGAAATTGCGCGCGCACTGCGCCACCGACTGCGCCCAGATATGGCCTTCGGGCCGCGTCGGGCAGGTGAACTGTTCGCCCGCCTTCAGCGCGTGGAACAGGTCGCTCATGAAGGCGCTCTTCATCCCGCTCGGCCCCTTGGGGCGGGCGAGGATGCCGGGCAAGCGCACGCTCACCCCGTCGATCGCCTTGCGGTTGGACAGCATGGCCACGGCCACTTCCATCATCGCCTTGTGCCCGCCGTAGATCAGCTCGGGCGACAGCGGCGTCGCATCGTCCACCCCGGCAGCAGGCAGCGGATGGCCCAGCACGGCGATCGAGCTGGCATAGGCCACGCGCGGGCAGTCCCCTACCCTGGCCGCCAGTTCGAGCAGGTCGTACATGGCATCCAGGTTCACCCGGCGCGAGGCGGCGGGATCGGCTTCCGCCGCACCGCCCGGCACGGTGGCAAGGTGCACCAGCGCATCGCAGCCATCCGCGAAGGCTTCGGCCTGCAAGGCGGCATCCGAGATGTCGCCCACCACCGCCCGCGCGCCTGCGGGAATGCCCGCTGCCACGGTATCGATGCCCGTCACGGCATCGCCCCGGTCCAGCAGCAGCTGCACCAGATGCCGCCCGACGAAGCCGCCCGCCCCGGTCACGATAACTTTCATCGCTTGCCTCTTTCCCTTGTTCACGCCATCGCGGCGCAATGATCCACGAAATAGCCCAGATCACCATCGACCCCGCCCGTGCCGCCGAGTTCGAAGCCGCCGTCGCAGCCGCCGCGCCGCATTTCCGCGCTGCCGAAGGCTGCCGCTCGATGCGGCTCGAACGGGTGGTGGAAGACCCGGCCAGGTACCGCCTCGTGGTCGGCTGGGACAGCGTAGAGGCGCACATGGTCACCTTCCGCGAATCCGCCGGCTTCCAGCAATGGCGCGCGCTCGCCGGGCCGTTCTTTACCGAGCCGCCCGTGGTCGAGCACTGGGACGAGGCCGCGCGCCACTTCTAGCCGTCAGTACCGGTCGGGATAGCTGCGCGCCTCGCGCAGGTCTTCGGAGTAGCCGTCGGTGCGGTAAGGCCGCATTTGCTGGTTCCAGGCGTCCCATTCGTCGCGCAGGCGGTTGAACACCTCGGGTTCGGCGCGGCTGCGGTCGGCGCGTTCGCGCACGTCTTCCGCCAGGTTGAACAGGTATTCGTTGCCGCCGATCTTGACGTATTTCCAGTCACCGTCGCGCACGGCGGCCTGGCCGCCCGCGTTGAAGCGCCAGAAGATCGTGCGGCTGACCGGCTCGGCACGGCCCAGTAGCTGGGCCGACAAGTCCATCCCGTCGAACGTACCCGCAGCCGCCACGTCACCGCCCGACATGGCCAGCAAGGTGGGCAGGAAATCCATCGAGGCCATCACCTGCTGCGACGTGCCGCCCGGCGCAATATGGTGCGGCCAGCGCACCAGGATCGGCACGCGAATGCCGCCTTCCAGCACTTCGCCCTTGTAGCCGATGAAAGGCCAGGTCTCGCTGAACCGCTCTGCCCCGTTGTCGCTGGTGAAGACGACGATGGTGTTGTCCGCCAGCCCGCGTTCGTCGAGCGCGGCGAGCACGCGGCCGACGTTCTCGTCGGCGCTCTCCAGCAGTTCGCGGTAGGTGTCGAGGTTGCCGCCTTCGTAGTGCTGCGAATTCGCCAGCGCCTCGGCCACGGCGCGATCCTCGCGGCCTTCCCAGGGCCAGTGCGGCGCGTTGAAGTGCAAGCTGATGAAGAACGGCCGGTCACCCGCGCGGTCGATCGCGGCGATCGCCTCGTTGCCGAACATGTCGGTCAGGTAGCCATCCTCGTTCACCGGCTCGTTGCCGCGGGTCAGCCCCATGGCGATATCGTGGCCGCCCACCACCATGTGGTGCCGGAAGTAGTCCGCCGCGCCTTCCACCAGGCCATAGAAATAGTCGTAACCGTGTTGCAGCGGCCCGTGGATCGGCGGATTGCCCAGGTGCCACTTGCCGATCAGCGCGGTGTAGTAGCCGCGATCGTGGAATACCGATGCGATGGTGGGATCGCCCAGCGGAATACCGATATCGGGCCGGGCATTGGCCGCCAGCGGTTCCTCCACGCCAAGCTCGTACCGCTGGGCATAACGCCCGGTCAGCAGCGCGGTGCGGGTGGGCGAGCAGATCGGGGTGGAGGAATAGCCCTGCTGCAACCACAGCCCGTCGCGCGCCAGCGAATCGATGTTGGGCGTGGCGATGTGGTGCGATCCCGTCAGCGACAGGTCCGAATGGCCCATGTCATCCACCATGATGTAGATCACGTTGGGCGGCGCAGCGTCGCGGTGCTGGGCGCGCAGCGGCGCACTGCCAAGGGCCAGGAGCAGCAACACGATGGCTGCGATCAGCTTGCGGGTCATGGTCTGCGATCCTCTCCGATACCAAAGCAATAAGGGGGCGGGCAGTAGTTGCCCGCCCCCTTGGTTCCGGTCAAACCGGATATGCCTAGAAATCGGCGCTCAGGCGGATGCCGTAGGTGCGCGGCGCGTTGCGACGGACCACGGCAAAGCCGATCGGGCTCGCCTGCGGGAAGGCCACCTGGCGGTGATCCTCGATGTTGTTGACGAAGCCGGCGATCGACCAGCCCATCTCCTCATTGCGCACCTCGATCTGGGCATCGCTGCGCCAGTAACCGGGGATCGACTGGAAATCGAGGTAGTTGAAGTTGCCCCACTGCTGGGTCTGGTAAGCCGTCCGCGCCGACAGCACCGCCTCGAAATCGCCGCCCAGCGGCACCACCTGCTCAGCGCCGAAATTGATCGACCACTTGGGCGAGAACAGCGCCGGGTTGCCCGAACAGTCGAACTCCATCACCGGGGTGACGCCGTCGTTCAGCGTGCCGTTCACGGTGAACGGACAGTTGAAGTTGTTGTGCGGCGGGGCGGTGCGGAAGATCAGGCCCTGGTACTGGGTATCGAGGTACTGCACCTTGGCGTTCAGCGTGGTGCCGCGGAACGGCTGGGCGATCACGTCGGCATCGAAACCGCGGATGCGCGATGCACCCACGTTCTGCGCCACGCTCACCAGCACGCCATCGGGCGAGACGGTGAAGAAGTTGATCTGCTGATCGCGGTAATCCCACCAGAAGGCTTCCAGGTTCACCTGCAAGCGATCGTTGAGGAAGCGGTTCTTGCTGCCCAGGGTATAGGCGGTGATCGTTTCGGGATCGTAGTTGGTATAGGCTTCGGCCAGCTGGAAGCCGCCCGCGCGATAGCCGGTTTCGACCGTCGCATAGAGCAGGTTGTCCGGCGTCACGTCGTATTCCACGCCCACGCGCCAGGTCAGCTTGTCGAAGGTGCCCGAATCGGTGGGAGCCGAGACCGAGCGCAGGATGCGACCGCGCACCGTGCCCGCCGGATCGCCCGCCACCTGCGACAGCACCGGGTAGAACGGCGGCAGCTGGTTCAGCGTGCTGCCCGCATCCACCCAGCCGTTGGCGATCAGCCAGTCGAGCGCGTCCTGCGGCTGGAGGAAGCTGGGATAGCGCGGCAGCGCGCCGTCGAGCTGGCAACCGACGCCGAACGAGGCGGGCGGCGTCACCGGCGGCGGCGAGTTGGGGCCGCAGAAGGTGATGAAGTTGGTGATGTTGCCATCGATGAACTTCTGGTCCTCGGTATAACGCAGGCCGCCGGTGATGCGGAACTGATCGGTGACGTTGAATGTCAACTGGCCGAACCCGGCCCAGCTTTCGGTGCCGCCGACGAAGCTCTGGATCGGCAGCACGAATTCCTGGTTGAACTCGTTGTTACCGGCCACGTCCTCGTTGAAGTAGAAGCCGCCGACGATGTAGTCGACCATGCCCGCAGAGCCAGCCAGCCGCAGTTCGGCCGAATACTGCTCGTAGTGCTCGTCGAACACCGCGTTGTTGAAAGCCGGGCCGTAGAAGTCGGAATAGCTGTCGGTCTCGCGGTAGGCGGGGATGAAAGTGATGTCACCGATCGGCGTTTCCAGGTTCACCTCTGCGTGGACGCCCCAGTACTGGGCGTCGATGAACGACTGGTGGTCCATCGCTTGCAGGAAGCCGAAGCCCGGCGCACCCAGCTGGGTCTGGCGATAGGCATTGGCGGCA
>JAGREI010000419.1 GCA_020446625.1 Erythrobacter sp. | reverse complement strand
GACGACGACATTCCGTTCTGATCGGGCCGTCCTTGGCCCGGCGGCTGCCCCTTTGCCGCTGAACTTGACGAAGTTGACATCGTCACGATCGCGCCAAAGGGCGATTTTACATGAATTTCATAGGCTTGTGCCGATTTGGCGAAGTTGACACCGGCGCGCGGCAAATTCCGCGCCAGCAGGGGGATCGACGGTTGAAAGAGCGCCGGATGTCTGCCTGTTGGACCGGGAGTAGGAAAGCGGTCGTTTCGCCGGCCTGATGCAGGTTGGCTGCACCGCCCCCAACGCTGCCTGCCCATCGCCATGGCCGGCGGGTCCAGGTGCGATCCCACATTTGCCCCCCGGTTCAATCCGGCTGCGGCAACTCCGCCAGTGCGCGTTCGATCCGTTCAAGTGCGGCATCGGTCAGTAGTTCGGGCAAGGCGGGCTGCAATGCGCGCAACCGGGTCTGCGGGAACAGGCCTTGCCGGGACGAGGTGGCCAGACCAGGCACTTCGCGATCGAGGATAGCGCGGGCCAGGGGATCTGCGAGCAGGTCTGAGGTCAGCGAATCGATGCTGAGCCGATCGGGCCGACCCGCCGACGCGGGTTCAGGGGAAACAGGTCCGGGCGTGACTGGCAGGCGGGCGAGTTGACTATCGAGTTCGTCGAGCTTTTCGTCGGTCAGCGTCGCGCTGGCGAATTGCTGGATACCCGCCAGCGTCATCCGCTCCCAGCCGTTGACGTGGCTCATCCCCACCAGCATGCCGGGCACCTGACTGTCGAGCAGCGCCTGCCCGCCAGGGGTCACGACGATGTGACCGATCAGCGAATTGCGCGACAGGGCAGCTTCGGGAATCGGTGGCAGGTTGCGCAAGGCTGCCTCGCTGCGATCCGGCTCTCCCCTCGTTGCGGGCAGTGGCGGCAGGTCGCCCCGGCGCTGCAATGCCAGCGATACTTCCCTGGCGCCCCGTTCGGCCCGGATACGAAGTTCGTCAGCATCAGGTGCAGAAATCACCGTGCCGCCATCGACAACGGCTGAATAACCGTTGGGATAGGCCACCGCCGGAATGCGGATCACCGTCTCTCCCGCTGCCTGGCTGCCCGCGGGCATGCTGGTGACATAGCGGTACTGCAAGGATCCGGTCGCGTTGTCGAAGCGCGTCTCCACCGGCGTTCCAGCGGTGAATTCCGGATAGGGGCGGGCATAGGCGCGCAACAGGCCGATGCGATTGCCATTGCCGCGATCGGGCAGGGTAGGATCGACCAGGGCTTCGAACGCGCCGCGCGTCCACGCCAACCATGAAATATGCCGGGCATCGAAATCGTCCGCCTGGCCATCGACCAGCGCGGGATCGTTGTTGAAGCCCCACTCGGTATTGATGATTGCCGCTCCTTCCCGTTCGGCATGGCTCAGCGCGCCGTCGTTGACGCGATCGCGAACTTCCTGCTGCGGGCCGTAGTTGTGGAATGAAAAGCCGCGGGTGCCTGGCCTGGCGGCAAATGGCGTGGCAATCGGCGTTCCCAGCGCACCTTGCAGCATGAACGGTTCGACGAACACGATCATCTCGGGCGCGGCGCCGTTGATGGCGGCAGAGGCGCGTTCGTAGAATGGCCGAAGCAGTTCCTGTTCCAGTTCCGGGCAATTGGCCGCCACCGGATCGGGCAGGGCGCAGCGGCTGCCCGTGGCCGGCTCGTTCATCACGTCGATGCCGATCACCGCCGGCTCGTCCGCGAACCGCCGGGCGACGGCCTCCAGCGCGTCGACGTACAGATCCTGCACCCCGCGCCCAGTGCCGGGCACGGGATGGTTCAGCCAGAAGTTGTCGAACGAAACCTGCACCGCCGGATCGTTGAAATATCCCATTGGGAATTGCAGGTCTGGATTGGCCTGGTGGCCATCCGAAAACACGGCCCAATCGGGCATACCGCGGGTTCCCACCAATGCTCCGTACTCATCCTGGTGGAAGTCGATCATGGTGTAGATGCCGGCAGCCTTGTAGGCAGCGACAGCCGTCGCGATGCGTTCGAGATAGGCCGCGTCGATGACACCGGGACTTGGCATCAGGCCAGACAGGAAGACGACCAGCCGCACGCCGTTGAAGCCCTGTTCCGCCATGTGGGCGGGCGTGTCGTCGGTCCACCGTGGCTCTGCCTCCGCGCCAAATTCGGGAAGCATCACATTGCCGCCGTGGATGATCACCACCCGACCATCGGGGGCGACGAACCAGCGGCCATGCTGGCTGATGCGCTGATCGGCTGGTGCCGCCAGGGCCGTGCTTGCGATGAAGGCGGCAACCAGTGCCAGCGCGCGATGCAACATCCTGTTTCTCCCTTGCCGGCAATTAATCGCACGCTATCGATCGAATTACAAGGCGGCGTTCGCCGGTTGCATCCCCTTGACGCCACCGCGCCACCGGCACATCGCACCAGCAATGCCGGACCAGCCGACCCCTCCTGACAGCATCGGGCCTGACAGCACCGCAGCCAGCGGCTTGCTGGCGCACGGCAAGCCGCTGGCGCCGTTCCGCTTTCCCGCCTTCCGCGCGATCTGGATTGCCAGCCTGTTCTCCAACATGGGTTCGATGGTGCAGTCGGTCGCCGCGGCCTGGCTGATGACCGACCTCACCAGTTCGCACGTGCTGATCGCCATGGTGCAGGCCTCGGTCAGCCTGCCGATAATGTTGTTCGGGGTGGTGGCCGGGGCGATTGCCGACAACTACGATCGCCGCCGGGTGATGCTGGTGGCGCAGGTGGGCATGTTGCTGACTTCTGCCGCGCTGGCCGCAGCAACCTTTGCCGGGGCAGTCGGCCCCTACAGCCTGATCGCCCTCACGCTGCTGGTAGGCACCGGCACCGCGCTCAACGCGCCCGCCTGGCAGGCGTCGGTGCGTGCGCAGGTGGGGCCGGAAGACCTGCCGCAGGCGATCAGCCTCAATACCATCGCCTTCAACCTGGCGCGCAGCTTCGGCCCGGCGCTGGGCGGGCTGCTCATATCGTTCTGGAACGTCAGCCTGGCCTTCACGCTCAACACGCTGAGTTATGTGGTGCTGATCGTGGTGCTGCTGCGGTGGAAGCCGCAGATGGCCGTGCCGCGCAGGGAGCCGATGTTCGTCTCCATCCTTGCCGGGCTGCGCTTCTGCGCCAGTTCCGGGCCGGTGCGCAAGGTGCTGCTGCGCGGGCTGACCGTGGGTTTCGGCTTTGCCGCCTACCTGGCCCTGCTGCCGCTGGTGGTGCGCCACCAGCTGGGCGGAACGGAAGTGTCCTACGGGCTGCTGCTGGGAGTGTTCGGGATCGCCTCGATCGCCAGCGCGCTGTTCGTCTCGCCGGTGCGGCGGCGGCTGGGGAGCGAGGCAGTGATCGGCCTCAGTTCGGTGTCCTTCGCGCTTGGCTATGGCGCGCTGGCCTATAGCCCCAGCCTGCTGGTGGCCGTGCCTTCGGCGGTGCTGGCCGGGGCGGGCTGGGTCGCCTCGTTCACCACGCTCAACGTGGCCATGCAGGTGCGCTCGCCCGACGCGATCCTGGGCCGGTGCCTGTCGATCTACCAAGCGGTGACGTTCGGCGGACTGGCCTTCGGGGCCTGGATCTGGGGTGCGTTGGCAGACCTGGCCGATGCCCGCACGGCCATGCTGGGGGCGGGCGCCTTCCTGCTGGTGACCATGGTGCTGTCGCGCCAGTTCGCCCCCATGCCCGCGCGCCACGAGGGGCGGGCCGATCTGTAGCTGCGGCTAGTCGCCCTTCAGCGCCCGCAGCATGTCGGCCAGCGGGCCAGCCGCGCCTTCTTCCAGCAGGCCGTGTTCCTTGCGCGCCTTGTCGGCGTTCGGCCCCACGGCATAGGGATCGATCGCCAGCGCCAGCGATTGCGCCACGGCTTCGCCCAGGTCGAGCTGGGAGCCGGAATAGGGGATCTCGTCGAGCTCGTCCTCGGCCAGCTCCACTTCCTCGTCGGGGGAAGGCTCGGCCAGCTGCGATTCGGGGACGAAGACCAGCGCGAGCTGTTCGTTTATCGTCACCGGCAGGTCCTCGCCCGAGACGGCGCAGCTCTGCACGATGGCGGCTGACAGCGGGCCAGTGGCGCGCACCGTCTCGCCCTGGGCTTCCAGCGACAGGGTGGCCTCCAGCCGCTCCACCGCCACGATCCCGAATCGCTGGGCCAGCGCGGCGCGTTCGGCAGCGTCGGCTTCCAGCACCACGGGCTGCGCGGTGATCGAGCGGCGATCCACCACCCGGCTGAATTCGGGCGGCAGGCTCATGGCCGCAACTGGCCTGCCAGCAGCGCGGCATCGTCCAGTGCGGCAAGATCGTTCGCCAGGGCGCGGGTGCGCACGGCCAGCGCGTAGGGCTTCTTCTCCTCGTCCACCAGCGCCACGTTGCGGTGGAGGATCGTCGCCAGCGCGGCATCGCTTTCGGTCATGGCATCGCGCAGGGAGCCCATGCGTCCGCCCAGCGCGCTCATCAGCTTGCCCATGTTCTTGCCCACCATCAGGTCACCCACCCCGGTGTCGCGCAGCTGCCGGTCCATGTCGGCCACGAACAGTTCGGTGATGAGCGCGGTCTGCGGGGCCAGTTCCTCGCTCTTCTCCATCCGCAGCATGACCAGGCCCAGCACCAGCGCGATCATGTCGAAGCGGCCCTGTACGGTGTCGGCCACTGCACAATCGGCATACCATTCGCGCTCGCGGCTGGTGGCGACCACGGCGTGCCACAGCGGGCGCAGCGGTTCGCGCGAGGGGCCACCACGGCCAAGGATGCGGGCAAGGAACGACATGGGCGGGCGACTATCCCTTATTAAGCGGCTGTTCAAACGCGGATGCGCACCTGCGGCTGGGCGTTGCGCCGCAGCAAGTGCTGGCCTAAGGCAGGCAGCGCATAGCTCAAGCGAACGGCTTGCGCCAAAGACGAATTGCGAAAAGGGTATCGAGATGGGTTGGATTGCGCGGACTGTTACCGTGGCGGCGCTGGGTATTGCGCTGGCGGGCTGCTCCTCGATTGCCAATCACCGCGGATACATCAACGATTCGGTGCTGGTCGCCTCGGTCCAGCCGGGCCTCGACAACCAGCAGTCGGTGCGCGCCACCCTGGGCCAGCCCAGCTTCATCAGCCAGTTCGGTGATCCGGTGTGGTACTATGTGTCCAGCCGGACCGAACAGGCCCCCTTCCGCCAGCCGCGCATCCGCCAGCACCAGGTGCTGGAAGTGTCGTTCGACGCGGCGGGCAATGTCGCCTCCACCAATACGCTGGGCATGGACCAGGTGGCCCATATCGACCCCGATAGCCATGCCACGCCCACGCTGGGTCGTGAGCGCGGCTTCTTCGAAGACCTGTTCGGCAATATCGGCACGGTCGGCACCGGCGCGCCGGGCGCTGGCGGTGCGAGCGGCGGCAGTGGCGGCTGATCGCGCCACCGCTTGAACCCGCCGGGCGCGCGGCCCATATCCTGCCGCATGTCTGACGAACCCTTTTATCATTCGGGGCAAAGCCACGGCCTGATCCAGTGGCACGGCACCACCATCATCGGCGTGAAACGCGGTGACCAGACCGTGGTCGCGGGTGACGGGCAGGTGTCGATGGGCAACACGGTGA
>JAGREI010000418.1 GCA_020446625.1 Erythrobacter sp. | reverse complement strand
GGCCGCTGGGCTGGCGGATCATGTCGCTCGCCTTCGGCACGCTGGCGCTGTTCGCATCCATGCGCGCCATGTGGTTCGCCAGCCAGACGCGCGCCGCCAGCCTGCTGACCGGTCTGTTCGTCGCCACCAATTACCTGCTGTTCGTCCACGCCCGGATCGCCATGCTCGACGTGTTCATGGTGGGCTTCACCATGCTGGCGCTGTGGATGTGCGCGGGAGCCATTCGCGAGAACGAGACGGCGCGCTGGCGGCTGGCGATTGCCGGGGTGGCGCTGGGCTGCGCCATGGCCTGCAAGTGGAACGCGATTCCCCTTGCCATGCTGCCGGGGCTGACCTTCCTCGCGGCACGGCTCTATGCCGGGCGGCGGCGGCCCTTGCGATCGGTGCGCGGCTGGCCGGTGGGCGGCATGAGCCTGTGGGAAGCGGGGATCTGGCTGGGGCTGGTGCCGCTGCTGGTCTATGCCACCACCTTCTGGCCCTTCCTCTACTGGCAGACGCCGGGCTTCACCGGCCATGGCCCGATCGAGCTGCACCGGCATATGCTCGCACTCCAGACGCAGGTGCCCGCCCCGCACGGCTACCAGAGCCACTGGTGGGACTGGGTGATCAACCGCCGGGCGATCTGGTATCTCTACGAGAACGTCGACGGCGCGCAGCGCGGGGTGATGCTGATCGGCAATCCGGTGACGATGTGGTTCGGCCTGATCGCGCTGGGCTGGTGCGCGTGGGCGGGCTGGAAGGAAGGCCGCCGCGACTGCATCGCCTTGGTGGTGCTTTATGTGGCCAGCCTCGGCCTGTGGGTGGTCGCGCCCAAGGCGGTGCAGTTCTACTTCCACTACTTCCTCGCCGCGATGGTGGTGTCGGCGGCGTTGGCGCT
This sequence comes from Erythrobacter sp., assembly GCA_020446625.1. Lineage (GTDB taxonomy): Bacteria > Pseudomonadota > Alphaproteobacteria > Sphingomonadales > Sphingomonadaceae > Alteraurantiacibacter. The sequence continues at coordinate 2,090 of JAGREI010000418.1, read as the reverse complement.
GGCGGTGGAGCGCCTGTGGCAACGCGGCGAGCGCATGGTGCCCTGGGTGCTGGTACTCGGCGCGCTAGGCTTCTTCGCCTACTGGTACCCGATCCTGACCGCCGCGCCGCTGGCGAGCGATCAGGATTTCCTCCGCTGGGCGTGGACGGACGGGTGGCGGTGAAGATCTCCACCACACCACGTCCGTCCGCTCGTCGTGAGCCTGTCGAAGGACGCCGCACGACATTGGCCGGATGAGCCAGGACTATTACGCCTATCTGCTGCGCTGTGCAGATGGCTCGTACTACGCCGGCCATACCGACGACATCGACCTGCGCATTGGTCAGCACAATCAAGGCCTGCTGGGTGACTACACCCGCCGCAGGCGTCCGGTCGTTCTGGTATGGTCTGCCAGGTTCGCCACGCGGGACGAGGCATTCGCCACCGAACGCAAGATCAAGGGCTGGAGTCGCGCGAAAAAGGAGGCACTGATCGCGGGCGACTGGAAGAAAATCAACCTCTTGTCGCGCAACCGGCAAGGTTAGCCATGCGTCCTTCGACAGGCTCAGGACGAGCGGTGGTTGTGGGCAAGATCAGCGAAACCGTCCCCAGACGAACTTGCTCGACAGCGCGTAGTTCCACACCGAGGCGATCGCAACGCCCACCAGCGCCGCGCCCCACCACACGAAGCCGCGGTCGTTGAGCAGGGTTGCCACCGCCACGTTGGCAAAGGCGCCCATGGCGCAGGCGCCGCAGAACTTCAGCCAGCCCCAGAACATTCCGCTCGCGCCCGCCAGCTTCTTGTCGCGGTAGGTCAGCAGGTTATTGAGCCAGAAGTTGAAGGTCATCGCCACCATGGTGGCGGTCGCCTGGGCGAGGCCGAAGCCGATCTCGTCGGGCCAGTAAATCGCCGCCAGCACCGCCATGTGGACGAAGACGCCCAGCCCGCCGACCAGCCCGAACAGGGCAAACCGCACCGGCACCCAGCGGCCCAGGTACCGTTCGATCAGGCCCGCGGCGAAATCGAGCACCACGCCGTGGTCCAGCTTGCTTTCGCCCGACAGGCGTTCTGCGAATTTCAACGGCACTTCCTTTACTCGAAGGCGAGGGGTCGCGGTCGCGAGGATATCCAGCATGATCTTGAAGCCGATGCCCGACAGCTCGCCCGCCTGCGCGCGCAGTTGTTCGGTGCGCAGCAGGAAGAACCCGCTCATGGCGTCGGTCAGTTCGGTGCCGGTCAGCTTGCGGGCCAGCGCGTTGGCGATCTGGCTGCCCTTTTCGCGACCCTTGCTGGACAGGCCATCGGCATTGCCGCCCTCGGCAAAGCGGCTGGCATAGGCAAGGTCGTAGTCGCCCGACTTCACCGCTGCCAGCATGTCGAGCAGCAAGGCGGGGTCGTGCTGGTGGTCGGCATCCATCACCGCGACATAGGGCGCGGCGGTGGCGCACATGCCCTCGATCGCGGCGCTGGCGAGGCCGCGGCGGCCGATCCGCTGGATCACCCGCACGCGGCTGTCGGTCTGGCCGATGCGGCGGGCTTCCTCGGCGGTGCCATCGCGCGAATTGTCATCGACGAACACGGCTTCCCAGCCCGAGGGGCCAAGCGCCGCCTCCAGCCGCTCCACCATCGGGGCGATATTGCCGCGTTCGTTGAGCGTGGGCAGCACCACGGCGAGTTCGAGCGGGCGGCTCGCCTGCGCTTTCGCGAGCGCGGCGGCGTTGTCGATCTGTTGCTGGAACTGCTCGTGGCTCATCTTCATGCACCCGCGTTACCGGGAAGTGTTAACCATAAGGTTACCGGGAATGGCACTCGCGGCGAAGCCGCTATCCTGATTTAGCGCTCACAGAGGCACGGAGGCACAGAGGGGATGCGCAAGCTCTCTGTGCCTCTGTGCCTCTGTGAGCGCAATTCATCGTTAGCGCCTGCGGCGCTGGCTACAACCGCGCCAGCACCGCGTCACCGATTTCCGTCGTGCCTGCCGTGCCGCCCAGGTCGCCGCCCAGCACGCCGTCTTCCAGCGTCCGGGCCACCGCCGCCTCGATCCGCGCGGCTTCGGCTTCCAGCCCCAGCGAGTGGCGCAGCAGCATGGCCAGCGACAGGATCATGGCCG
>JAGREI010000417.1 GCA_020446625.1 Erythrobacter sp. | reverse complement strand
CCGTTCGCCCTGATTCCCCAAAACCCGTTCGGGCTGAGCTCGTCGAAGCCCAGCCGCGAGGTCAGCCCAAGGGGCTTCGACTAGCTCAGCCCGAACGGGTTTTGGGGAATCAGGGCGAACGGGGCTAGGTTCTAACCCGCGATCCACTCCACATCCGCGCCGTGCGGGTGCGACCATGCGAGTTGCACTTCTTCTTCGCCGCCCGGCCAATATCGGACCTTGAGCATATGCCGGTGCACCGTGCGGTCCGCCTCGACTGAAACCCAGGCCAGCGGCTTCTCCGCCGCTGCCCCTGCTCCAGCCGCCTCCATCGCGGCGCGAACGCGCTCCTGCTGGTCATCGGGCACATATTGCCACACGATCGAGTGCATCAGCATCCGGGTGGTGCCGCTCTCTTGCGCCCTGGCCAATTCGGCCTCGATGAAATCCGCCGCGTTCATTTTCACAAGGTCGGGCTTGCGCTCTCCCGCTGCCTTGATCGCCGCCTCCATCCTCTCGAAGCGGACAGTGTGCTCGGGCCAGATATAGGCCTTGAGTCGCAGCGCCTGCGCCGGGTCGGTCAGGTCGATGGGGGCGATGTCGCAGCCTTTCACGCCGACGATCTCCACCGGCACCTGCGGCGGCGCATCGCCGCGCCATTCGGGAACGATCCGCACCGGCGAAGCAGCCGGGCCTGCCGTGGTGCCGCCAAGGTCGTAGAAATAGCGATCCATCATGGTGTTGATGCCCGCGCTGGCACCGATCTCGATCAGCTGGAAGCGCGGCCCCAGCCGCGCCGACAGCCACAGCAGCGCCGCCATCACGCTGGCCGAACGCCCCGCCTCGTTGGTCTGCGGCGGGCCGTCGAGCCAGGGCAGCAGCCGCGCATCGTGGCGGCGCACGATGGCGTCCACCAGCCGGTCTATCGCCGCCTGATCGGTGATCTGCCCGGCATAGACCTGGGCCAGCTCCGGCTCGTCGCCGGTCAGCAGCAGGTTGTGCAGCCCGCCCGCCACGCGCAGCGGCATGGCGTCCTCCAGCGTCAGCCCCGGCCAGTCGCGCATTCGCTGGCCCACCATGGTCGCGCCGTCGAGCAGCGGCAGCAGGGCGCGCACCAGCCGCGCGCCGCCCGGCGATCCGGCTTCCTCCATGTGGGTGGCCTGCCAGGCGATTGCCTGCGGCACGCTGGCGATCTCCATGACCTTCGGGGATTGCCCCATACCGATTGCCCTTTCGCGCTTACCGCCCTACAGGCGCGCCCATGACCTCGACCACCGCCGAAAGCCGTTTCGGGCCGCTGATCTTTGCCGTGCCCAAGGGCCGCATCCTCGACGAGGCGCTGCCGGTGATGGCGCACGCGGGCCTCGTGCCGGAAAGCGCCTTCCACGACAAGAAGGACCGTTCGCTCAGCTTCGCCACCGAAGACGGTGCGGCGCGTATCCTGCGCGTGCGCGCCTTCGACGTGGCCACCTTCGTCGCCTTCGGCGCGGCGCAGGCGGGGATCGTGGGATCGGACGTGATCGAGGAATTCGACTATTCCGAGCTTTACGCGCCCGTGGACCTGGGCATCGGCAAGTGCCGCCTTTCCGTGGCAGAGCCGAAAGAGCCGGTGGAATACAAGTTCGGCAATGCCAGCCACCTGCGCGTGGCCACCAAGTATCCCGGCCTCACCAGCCGCCATTTCGAGGCGCAGGGCATCCAGGCCGAATGCATCAAGCTGAACGGCGCGATGGAACTGGCGCCTTCGTGTGGCCTCGCGGGCCGGATCGTCGACCTCGTCTCCACCGGCAGCACGCTGAAGTCCAACGGCCTGGTCGAAACGCAGGTGATCATGCAGGTCAGTGCCCGGCTGATCGTCAACCGCGCCGCGTGGAAAACCGATCCGCGCGTGGCCGAGCTGGTCGAACGCTTCCGCGCCGGTGCCGAGAAGGCCGCCTGATGCGCCGCCTGACCATCAGCGATCCCGATTTCGAGGCGAAGTTCGCCCGCCTGGTCAACGACCGGCGCGAAAGCGAGGCGGGCGTGGCCAGCGACGTGCGCACCATCATCGACCAGGTGCGCCTGAAGGGCGACGATGCGCTGGTGGAATATACCGCCCGTTACGACAAGCACGCGCTCACCGCCGACCTTGCCAGCTGGCGGATCGGGGCAGAGGAATGCCGCGCCGCCTACCAGATGCTGCTGCCCGATGTGCGCGCCGCGCTGGACATGGCGGCCGATCGCATCCGCACCTATCACCTGGGCCAGCTGCCCGAGAACCGCGACTATCGCGACGCGCAGAACGTGCGCCTGGGCGCGCGTTGGAGCGCGGTGGAGGCCGCCGGGCTCTATGTCCCCGGCGGGCGCGCGGCCTATCCCTCCTCGCTGCTGA
>JAGREI010000416.1 GCA_020446625.1 Erythrobacter sp. | reverse complement strand
GCTACGAGAACCGCGCCCTGCGAGAGGAGGATTTCGACAACGACGCGGTCGACGCAGGCGAGATCGGCGCGGGCCACCAGGTGACGGCGCTCTACGAAGTGGTGCCCACCGGCTCGCCGGGCTGGATTCGTGACCGGCGCTATCAGCAGGTGCCCGCCGCCCTGCCGCCCGAGGCAAACGGCAGCGACGAGGTCGCCTTCGTCCAGTTGCGCTACAAGCTGCCGGGCGAGGACCAGTCGCACCTGATCCAGCGGCCCATCCCCGCCGCCATGCTGGCCGGGGCAGGCCCGGCGCGCGGCGACATGGCCTTTGTCGCGGCGGTGGCAGCCTATGGCCAATGCCTGCGCGGCGATACGCTGATGAACGGCTTCGGTTATGGCGACGCGGTGCGGCTGGCCGGACGCCAGCAGGGTTACTGGCGCGAGGAGTTCCTCCAGCTCGCCAGTCTTGCCCAGTCGCTCGACAGACGCTGATTTCTCCCGCTATGCGGGGGGCATGGAATTCCTGCGTAAACCCGTTATCGCCCTGCTGGCGGGCGTGCTCGCCTGCGGCCTGCTGGCCTGGTTCGTCGCCGGCTCGCGCGCGCCGCTGCTGGCCGACCGGCTGGCGGCGCAAGCCCCGGCAGCGATCGCCCAGGCCGGCGGCGGCGGGCAGGTGGAAGCGCACTTCGTCTCCCCCAGCGGATCGCCCAGCCGCCACCCGCTGCTGACCGGCGGCGAACCGCTGGACGAAAGCACCCGCGCCGCCGTGGCCCAGGCGGTGGCCGCGATCCCCGGCGTGGGCGGAGTGCGCTGGTCGGATGGTGACATGGTGGGCGAACAGCATTTCAGCCCGCTGCATTGCCAGGAAGACGTGCAGGCGCTGCTGCGTGCGCGCACGATCCGGTTCGAGGAAGGCTCTGCCACGATCGAGGCCGCCAGCCGCGCGCTGGTGGACGAAGTCGCCGCCGCGCTGCGCCCCTGCCGCGGCGCGGTGACCGAGATCACCGGCCACACCGACGCCTCCGGGCCGGAGGAAAGCAATGTCGCGCTCTCCACCCAGCGCGCCGAAGCCGTGCGCGCGGCGCTGGTGCGGCGCGGGATCGATCCGGCGGGGCTGCTGGCGCATGGCGAAGGATCGGCGCACCCGGTCGAGGGGCTCGATCCGGGCGACCCGGCCAACCGCCGCATCGAATTCGCCGTGGTCTATACCCAGCCGCTCGTCCCCACCCCGGTGGATACACCAGCCCCGCGCTGATTTGCCCGAATCGCAGCACTTGCTGCAAAGGAGCCCGCAATGCCTATCTGGATCGAAGTGCTGGTGCTGATGCTGCTCGGCTATGCCGTGGGGCTGGCGCTGGGCTGGGCGATCTGGGGCCGGACGAACGAAGCGACGGGGTGATCTGACATGGTGGAATTGTTGCAGGCGAACTGGCTGCTGGTGGTGCTGGCCCTGCTGATCGGGCTGGCCACGGCCTGGTGGATCTTCGTCGCCTCGCGCCGCACGAAGGTGCAACTGGACCTGAAGCCCGATGGCGACGGGGGTCCGGCGCGGCGCAACCAGGCGCTGATCGACGCCCCGCCCGTGGCCAGGGTTGACACCCCGCCGCCGCAAGGCACTGAACCTGCTGCCGAATCCGCTGGCGATCCCGCCCCGGCAGCAGGCGGTGACGATCTCACCCGGATCAAGGGACTCGGCCCCAAGCTGGTGGCCTTGCTGGCCGAACAGGGCGTGACCAGCTTCGCCCAGATCGCCGCCTGGGACGATGCCGCGATCGACCGGATCGACGCCAGACTCGGCCGGTTCGCCGGGCGCATCCGTCGCGATGACTGGGTCAGGCAGGCGCAGATGCTGGCCGCCGGGGATCTTGCCGCATACCAGGCGCAGTTCGGCCGGACTGCCTGATCGTTCCGCCGCGGCGCGGGAACCAAGGCGGCCACTCTGGATTGGGAAGGGTGTAGCCTCGCACCTTCGCCAGTGGAGATAGCCGATGGGAAGCGCCCTCCCCGATCCTGACCTGTCCCAGCGCCACCAGCCCACCGTGCTGGTGGTGGAGGACGAATTCATCATCGCGCTCGACCTTAGCGAGACCGTGCGCGACATGGGGTTCCGCGTCGAAGGGCCGTTTGCCGACAAGCGCCAGGCCTTCACCGCGATCGACCGGCACATGCCCGATTTCGCCATCCTCGACGTGATGACCGCCGACGGCGAAGTGTTCCCGCTGGCCGACGTGCTGGCCGAAGCCGGGGTGCCGCTGATCTTCCATTCGGGCCACGTCCGGCCGGAGGAGATCGCGCGCCGCTATCCGGGCGCGCTCGCCTGCTCGAAACCCTGCCCGCCCAGTCAGTTGATGGCCATTATCGCGGCGGCGAACGAACAGGCGCACTAGCGGCGCAAGGGAAGGGGAACCGGCAATGCGCGCGACCGGGCCATGCGGCGGCTGCGATCTGTCGAAAGTTGTTGGTGCATCGCACAAATCGCTGGCAATCTTGTTGTGTTTGGGCCACAGTTGCCATCTGAATGTGGAAGCTGTTTCCCTTGCTGGAACAAACGTGTAGATGCCACATTGAGTTAGGGATGCGGGACACTCTCTCGCAGGTCGTAATGAGGAACAACATGAAAAAGCTACTTCTCAGTGCTTCGCTGGTAGCGCTTGCCATCCCGGCAACCGCTCAGGCCCAGGCCTACATCGGCGTCAGTGGTGGTCTGGCCACCAATGAAGATGCCACCAACAGCGGTGTCTTCACCGATACGCTCCCCGCCATCGGCTCGATCCCCGCGATCACTGCCGGGACGCCCTACGAGTTCGAAACCAACGTCGACGTGGGTTGGACTGCCGGTGCGCAGCTGGGCTACGCCTTCGACAACGGCCTGCGCGTCGAACTCGACGGCAACTACCAGTCGATGGACATCGAATATCACCGCGGGCTGATCACCGGCGGCGTGGCCCGCGATGGTGACGACTTCGGTCGCAACATCCTGCGTGGCAACCCCACCGGCACCGACATCGGCACCTGGCTCGCTTCGGCAACCGGCGATGTGGAAACCTACGGCCTGTTCGCCAACGTGCTCTACGACTTCAACCGTGGCGGCAACATCAACCCCTACCTGGGCGTTGGTGCGGGCCTGTTCGTGGTCGATGCCGACTACGCGCCGGGTGGCTACCTGATCTCCGATCGTGCTGACACCACCTGGGCGTGGCAGGGTATCGCCGGTATTTCGGGTCGTCTGTCGCACAACGTCGAGCTGTTCGCGGAATACAAGTATCGCGACATGCTGGACGACGCGACGCTGGAAAACCAGCTGCTGCCGGCTACGCTGAGCACCGAGTTCACGCAGCACACCGGTGTGCTGGGTCTGCGGTTCTTCCTGGGTGGCGAAGAGCTCCCGCCGCCGCCGCCGCCGCCG
>JAGREI010000415.1 GCA_020446625.1 Erythrobacter sp. | reverse complement strand
TCCTGATCGACGAAGGCTGGAAGGCGCTGGACGACGAAGTCTTCGCCGCGCGCATCCGCGACTGGCTGAAGACGCTGCGCAAGCGCAACGCGCTGGTGGGCTTTGCCACCCAGTCGGCGCGCGATGCGCTCGATTCGAAGATCGCCACCGCGCTGGTCGAACAGACCGCCACCATGGTGTTCATGCCCAATGCCCGCGCGCGGGCGGAGGACTATTGCGAAGGCTTCGGCCTGACCGACCACGAACTGGCGCTGATCCGCAGCCTGCCCGCGCACAGCCGCTGTTTCCTCGTCCGCCAGCCCGATGCCAGCGTGGTCGTCCGGCTGGACCTGTCGGGCGCGCCCGAAGTGCTGACGATCCTGTCGGGCCGCGAAAGCTCGGTCCGTCGGCTCGACCTGCTGCGCGAGGCGGTGGGCGATGAACCGGCCAAGTGGTATCCCGCGCTGACCGGGCGGCCCTGGCCCGGCCCTGACGGGCGCGAACCGGACACCGATCAATTCGGCTGGGAGGCCGCCGAGTGAACGAGATTTCCGCCACCTGCATGCGCACGATGGACGGCTTCGGGGCCGGCATCGGTGCAAGCTTGCGCGGGGTGGACTGTGCCGCCAGCGCCATGGCGCAGGCAGCCTTCAACAACCTGTTCGCCAATGGCGCCATGGGCACCACGGTGACCCTGGCGATGACGCTGTTCGTCGCCTTCATCGGCTTTGGCCTGATCACCGGGCGCACCCGGCTGGGCTTGTCCGCCCTCACCCCCAAGATGATCACCGTGGCACTGGTGGCCACCTTCGCCACCAGCTGGGTGGCCTTCCAGGGGGTGTTCTGGAACCTCGCCGTGGGCGCGCCCGACTTCATCGCTTCGGCGGTGATGGGCACCAACGGCAGCGCCACCACCATCTTTGCCGACAAGCTGGACGTGGTCATGCTGTCGCTGATGCAGGCTTCGGGCGACGGGGCGATGGATGCCAATACCTCGATCTTCTCGCCGCCGGGCCTGTTGTGGTCGGGCGGCACCATGCTCCTGCTGGGAACGGTGGGCGTGCTGGCCACCTGCAAGATCGCGCTCGCCATCCTGATGGGGCTGGGGCCGATCTTCATCCTGCTGGCGCTGTTCGACACCACCCGCGGACTGTTCACCGGCTGGCTGAAGGGCGTGACGCTGATGGCGCTGGCGCCGCTGTTCGCCGTGCTGGGCGGATCGCTGATGCTGGAACTGGCGGTGCCGGTGCTCGCCAGCCTTACCGTGACGCCGGGGCAGATCGACGTGCGCGCGGCCATGGCCTTCTTCATGATCGGCGCGGTCCACCTGGCGCTGATGTTCATGGTGCTGAAGGTCACCACCACCATGGTGGCGGGCTGGAACGTGTTCGGCCTGTCGCGCAATGCCCGCGCCGATGAACGCGGCGGGCGCGACACCATCATTCCTGCCCCTGCCGCCGCGCCGCCGGTGACTCCGGCGCTGGTCAACAGCACCGCCAGCGACCGCGCCCGCGAAACCTCCGCCGCTGCCGCCGCCACGCGTGACGTGCGGCTGGCCAGCACCACCCCTTCCGCCGCCAACGATACCGGCGGTGCCAGCACCCGCGAAACGCGCGTGATCGTGGGCGGGCAAATGCTCGATCCCGCACGCAGTGGATCGGGCGCCCCATCGCGCGCGCGCGGCATCGGCAGCCGCTTCCGCTCCGCGCCGCAACGTAATCCGGAGAAATTGTGATGATCCGCCCCCTGCTGAGCGCCCTGCTGCTCACCAGTGCAGCCTTTGCCATCCCCGCAGCCGCGCAGGACGCGCGCTTGCAGGAACGCCTCTACAATCCCGCCGAAGTGGTGCGGATCGAAGGGCAGGTGAACGTGCAGTCGACCATCCAGTTCGGGGAAGGCGAAGCGATCGAGAACGTCGCCATCGGGGATTCGACCAGCTGGCAGGTGACGCCGAACCGCCGCGCCAACCTGCTGTTCGTCAAGCCGCTGGCCCCGCGCGCCAGCACCAACATGACCGTGGTGACCAACCGCCACACCTACCTGTTCGACCTGGTGGCGAACCCCACCGCGCGCCACCCGCTCTACGTCCTGACCTTCACCTATCCGGAGGAACCTGACGCGGCACAGGACGAGAGCGCGCTTGCCAGCGCCAATCCTGCCCTTCGCCCCAACGCGCTGGAAGTGGCCGCTGCGAATGACGATTACGCCGTGGTCGATCCCTCGGCGCTCAACTTCCAGTGGGCGGGCAGCGGCACGGCGGCGCTGTTGCCGGCGGTGATCTACGACGATGGCAATGCCACCTTCATTTCGTGGGCAGCGGACCAGCCGATGCCGGCGATCCTGGTAACCGATTTCCAGGGCGAGGAAGGCCCGGTCAACTTCGCCTCGCGCGGCGACATGATCGTGCTCGACATCGTCCCGCGCGAGATCATCCTGCGCTCGGGAGACGACGTGGCGCGGCTGGTCAACGAAGGCCCCGCCGGGGGAACCAATGCCGATGGCACTGCCCAGGCGGGCGGTTGAAGCAGCGATCTGGAGTAAGATGACATGAAACTTGCCATGCGCCTGCCGGAAAAGAGCCAGGGCCACGCCAACGACGTGGACCCGCGCGATACCGAAACGACCGAGGTGATCGACCTCGCCAGCCGCACCTCCTATCCGGCGGTGGCCAACCGTGGCGGCAACCGCGATGCGCTGGGGCTGGCGGCAGGCGTGGGCTTCGTCGCGCTGCTGGGCGCGGCCACCCTGTGGGGCCTCAACGCCAGCCGGATGGACGATGCGGCGCCCGCTGCCGCTCCCGCGCCTGCGCCGGTGGCATCGCCGGTGCCTGACGCCGCGCTGGTGCCGGTTCCCGGTGCGGAGACCGCCGTGGTTGCGCCGCAGCCCGATCCTGCGCCCGCCGCCGTGCTCGCCGCCGCGCCGCAGCCCTATGCCGGGCCGGTCGCCAATCCCTACAACTCGCCCACGCTGGTGTTCGACGGCGGCACCGCGCCCGCCAATGCCGCAAACCTGGCGACTGCCGCCATGGCTGCCGCTGCCGTGGCGCCCGAAGGCGCCGTGGTGCCGGGCGCGGGCGGCGCGGGCCAGTTCGCCGCGCGCATCGGCGGCGTGGGCGGCGGCACGGCCATGGCCACGCAAACGATCAACGTGGCCACCACGGTCACCCGCGGCACGATGATCCCGGCGATCCTCGAGACCGCAATCAATACCGATGTGCCCGGTTATGTCCGCGCGGTGGTGAGCCAGG
>JAGREI010000414.1 GCA_020446625.1 Erythrobacter sp. | reverse complement strand
GGAACAGGTTGCGGTGTTCCCAGCTGCCCTCCAGCCGGAAGCCGAAGCCGGTGCCATAGCCGATGGAACCGGCCAGGGTGCGCAGCGGGGCCGGCGTCATGTCGGCTTGCAGGTCGAGCACGCCGGGCTGATCGCCCTGCGGTTCCTGCACCACCACCGGGGTCAGCTCCACCGCACCCACCAGCCCGGTGGCCAGGATCGCGCGGCGCAGGTCCATTTCGTCGCTGCGGCGGTAGATGTCGCCATCATCCCACCGCGCGATGCGCGTGAGGTGGCGGCTGGATAGAAAGTCGGGCTGCTGCGACACCACCCCGCGCAGGGTGTAGCGCCCGCCCGGTTCCACCGGCATGGTAACGTCGCCTTCGTCGCGATCGTGGTCCACCAGCAGGCTCGGCGCCTCTATCGCGGCGAAGGGGAAGCCGCTTTCGCCCAGCGCCCGGTCGAGGTCGAGCTGCTCGGCAACGATCGCGTCGAGCGACAGCGGATCGCCGGGGTTGATGTCATAGGCGCGGCGCAGGAAGGGATACTGGTCCCCCGTCGCCGCAAGGTTGCCCAGGTCGACCGCGCCCACGGTATAGCGCGGCCCCGGCAGCACGTCGAAGCGCACCGCCGGACGGTCGAGCGCCACCTGCGTCGCCTCGTCCACCATGCCCACCGAGCGCACCACCTGCGCATCGAAGTAGCCGTATACCCGCAGCATCCGCGCCAGCAGGTCCTCGTCCACCCGCGCTTGCGCGGTGAGGCGGGCGAGGTTGTCGTCGTCGGCATATTGCACCACCGCCGACAGCCCGCGGAAGCGGGTGAGGAACTCGTCGCGTTCGGGGAACAGCGCCTGGTCGCTGGGGAAGACCAGCACCAGCTCGCGGCTGATGCGTTCCTCGCTGCCCATCGGCAGCGGCGGGATCGCCTCGTCGAAGTGGACGAATTCGACCGGGTCGCCTTGCGCTTCGAGCGGGGCCAGCTGCGGCAGCTCGCTATCGTCGGGCCATGGCACGGTGACCAGCGGCATTTCCGCCAGCTCGCTGTCGGGCGGCAGGTCGCCCTCGGCCGCGATCTCGGCCTGCACTTCGCCGGGTACGCCATCGGCTGCCCAGCTTTCGGGATCGAGCACGGCGCTGTCGGGGATCAGGTCTTCCAGCCGCGGCGTATCCTGCAAGTCCTGCGCGGCGAGCGGCTGGCTGGCGGCGAGCGCGACCCCCGCGCCGAACGCCAGCAGGCGGGCGCGATCAGACCAGCTTGAATTCGCGCTGGAGGCCGGGGGTATTGTCCTTGGTGCCGCCATCGGTGGCCGGATTCCTTGCTCCGCCCCCGCGGGCAACGCCTTCGATAAGCTGGCGCTGCTCTTCTTCCGGCAGGCGGCGCCAGCCGTCGGGGCCGAGCACGTCCATCGGGCGATAGCGCACCTTGTACTGCATCCGCTCCGACCCGGCCACCCAGTAACCGAGGTAGACATAGGGCAGCCCAGCCGCCGAAGCGCGCCGGATATGGTCAAGAATGACGAAATTGCCAAGACCGCTGCGATCCCCCAGCTCCGGATCATAGAAGCTGTAAATCATTGAAAGACCATCGCCCTGCCGGTCCGTCAGGCAGGCGGCGACGAGACGACCTTGCCTGCCATCGGGCAGAACTTCCCGATATTCAATGACAAAACTCGAAACACTGGTGTGTTCCACCATGTCGGCATAGTCGACCTCGTCCATGGCGGCCATGCCGCCGCCGGGATGGCGGTGTTCGAGGTAGCGTTGCAGCAGGGCGAACTGTTCCGCCGTCGCCCAGGGGCGACATTCGGTGACGACGAGGTCGTCGTTGCGCTTCAGCGTGCGCTTCTGCGACCCGGAGGGCTGGAACTCATGCGCCGCCACCCGCACCGAAACGCAGGCGCGGCAACCTTCGCAGCTGGGGCGATAGGCCACGGTCTGGCTGCGGCGGAAGCCGATGCGGCCCAGCGCATCGTTCAGCTGTTCGGCATGCGGCCCCTTCAGCTCGGTGAACACCTTGCGTTCCGTCCTGCCCGGCAGATACGGACACGGCGCGGG
>JAGREI010000063.1 GCA_020446625.1 Erythrobacter sp. | reverse complement strand
TGCGCCAGCATATCGGAATAGCCGCCAGGATATTCGCTCCACTGTCCCTCGCCGTCATGGGCAATGGTCGAGGTGACGACGCGATCGAGGAAGTCGCGGTCGTGGCTGACGATCAGCACGGTGCCTTCGTAGTCCGCGATCACTTCCTGCAACAGGTCGAGCGTTTCCAGGTCGAGGTCGTTGGTCGGCTCGTCCAGCACCAGCAGGTTCGATGTACGGGCAAATTCGCGGGCCAGCAGCAGGCGGCTGCGTTCGCCACCGCTGAAGGTGCCGATCTTCGCATCGACCAGCGAGGGATCGAACAGGAAGTCCTTCAGGTAAGCCTGCACGTGCTTGCGCTGCCCGCGCACGTCGATCCAGTCGCCGCCCGCCGCCAGCACTTGCCGCACGGTCATGTCGGGTTGCAGGATGGCGCGCTGCTGGTCGATCATCACGCCGGATAGCGTCCTGGCATGGGTGACAGTGCCGGTGTCGGGTTCCAGTTCCTTGGTCAGCAGCTTGAGCAAGGTGGTCTTGCCCGCGCCGTTGGCGCCGACCAGGCCGATCCGGTCGCCGCGCTGCACGCGCAGGCTGAACGGCTTGATGATCTGGCGATCGCCATAGGACTTGGAGATATCCTCCGCCACGATCACCGACTTGGACTTGAAGTCCTCGTCGCTCGACAGCTTCAGCTTGGCGGTGCCGGCGGGGTTGATCATGGCGGCGCGGGCGGCGCGCATATCCCACAGTTTTTCCAGCCGCCCCATGTTGCGCTTGCGCCGCGCGGTGACGCCGCGTTCCAGCCAGTGCGCCTCGATCTTCAGCCTGGCGTCCAGCTTTTCGGCGGCCCGCGCTTCCTCGGCGTAAACCGCTTCTTCCCATGCCTCGTAACCGCCGAAGCCCACTTCCTTGCGGCGCAGGTTGCCACGGTCGAGCCACAGGGTGGAGCGGGTCAGCCGCTTCAGGAAGGTGCGATCATGGCTGATGACGATGAAGGCACCCTTGAACCGTTCCAGCCAGGCTTCCAGCCAGTCGATGGCGGAAAGGTCGAGGTGGTTGGTGGGTTCGTCCAGCAGCAGCAGGTCTGGCTGCAAGGCCAGCGCGCGGGCGATGGCGGCGCGGCGCTTCTCGCCGCCGCTGGCGGTGGCCGCGTCGGTTTCCATGTCGATACCCAGCTGCCCGGCGATGGAGGCGACTTCGTGTTCGGCAGGCGCGCGATCACCCGCCAGCGCGAAGTCCATCAGCGTGGCATGGGCGGAGAAGTCGGGTTCCTGTTCCAGCCAGACGATCTGCGTCTGCGGCTTGACCTTGCGCAGGCCCCGGTCAGCCTCGATCTGCCCGGTGATCAGTTTCAGCAGCGTGGTCTTGCCCGCGCCGTTGCGCCCGATCAGCGCCAGCCGGTCGCGCGGGCCGATGTGCAGGTCCAGCCCGTCCCCCTTGGCGGGGTCGCCAAACAGCCAGCCGCCGCCCTGTTGCAGGCCAAGCCCTTCCCAGCTGAGGATCGGTGGTTCCGCCATGGTGGCGCGCACCTAGGCGTGCCGGGGGCCGGTGGCAAGCCGGACACAGCCAGCCTGAACGGCGTGCCATGCCCGCATTCACAGCTTGTTCAATGCCGCTGCATTAGGCAGACAGCCATGATGCGAACCCTGCGCCCCCTGATCGCCGCTGTCGCACTGGCCGCCATGGCCAGCGCCGCGCCTGCCATGCCGCAGTCGCGCGGTGACCAGCAGACCGCGCGCGAGGAGATGCAGGCGGGCCGCAACCTGCCGATCCGCGAGATCGAGCGGCGGGTGATCCCGCGCATGGAATCGAGCGACGAATACATCGGCTGGGAATACGATGCGACGGCGCAGGCCTATCGCCTGAAGTTCATCCGTGCAGGCCGCATGATCTGGGTCGATGTCGACGCGCAGACCGCGCGCATCCTGCGCATTTCGCGCTGACGTCATTCCCCATTGGAAACTATCGCCTTGCTTGACGGTTTTGGGGCAATGGCCCACCATTGGTGGGCAATTGTGCAGGGGATATCTGAATGCGCATCCTGATTGTCGAGGACGAACCGACCCTCGGCCAGCAGCTGAAGAACACGCTGGAACAGAACGGCTATGCGGTGGACCTGTCCACCGATGGGGAGGACGGGCATTTCCTCGGGAGTACCGAGGAATACGACGCCGCCGTGCTCGACCTGGGCCTGCCGGAAATCGACGGGCTGACCGTGCTGGGCATGTGGCGCAAGGAAAAGCGCAATTTCCCGGTGCTGGTGCTGACCGC
>JAGREI010000062.1 GCA_020446625.1 Erythrobacter sp. | reverse complement strand
GCGCGCCGCGCCGCCTCGCGCGCCGAAAAGCGAGCAAAGCCGCGCTCTGCCATCAGCGCATGGCCTTCGGCCACCAGCAGCGCGCGCAGTTCCTGCGGGGTGTGATCGGATCGCCTGCCCATGCGACTGGGGATAACAGCTAAATTGAACAATGTCTTTTTTTTAATTGAACAGTGTTTAATTGTGTGGAATGTTACAAGCGACTCGGATGGAGCAAGACCAATGATCAGTGCTTTCACCATTGCCGGCTGGGGCGCCTACCGCCCCCGACAGGTACTGCTGTCGAGCGAGCTCGACGCGCGCCACGGCAATCCCGCAGGCTGGCACCAGCGCGAGTTCGGCATTGCCAGCCGCCACCTGGCCGCGCCGGACGAAACCTCGTCGATGATGGCGGCAGAGGCGGCGCGCGTGGCGCTGGCCCGCGCTGGCTGGGCCGAGGGCGATTTCGATGCGATCATCGGCGGCTGCGGGGTGATGGAACAGCCGATCCCTTCCACCGCCGTGCTGGTGCAGGACCGGCTGGGGCTGGGCAAGTCCGGCGTGGTCGCCTTCGACGTCAACCAGACCTGCCTTTCGTTCATGGCCGCGCTCGACGTGGCAGGCATGGGGATCGCCACCGGACGCTGGCGCCGCGTGCTGGTGTTCGCCGCCGACATCGCTTCGTGCGGGCTCGATCCGGAAAACGCCAAGATCCGCGCGATCTTCGGTGACGGGGCGGCGGCGCTGGCGATCGAAGCCTGCGAGGGCGAGCGTGGCATCGCGGGTATGCAGTCCGTCACTCACGGCGCGCACCATGGGCTGGCGCAATTGCGCGCGGGCGGCACCCGGCTGCGGGTGGAAGAAGGCTACGCGGCGCTGGTGGCCGGATCGCACTTCGAGATGGACGCCTTCGGCATCTTCAAGGCCGCCGCGCGGGTGCTGCCCGGCGTGATCGACGCGGCGCTGGCGCAAGCGGGGATCGGCAGGGACGAGCTGGCCTGCGTGGTGTGCCACCAGGCCAGCGCGCCGGGGGTGGAACACGTCAAGCGGCTGTTCGCACCGGGCGGCCAGCGGGTGGTCGATCTCTTCGCCAGCCACGGCAACCAGATCGCCGCCTCGATCCCGACCTGCCTTGCCCATGCGCTTGACCAGGGACTGGCCAAGCCCGACGACCACGTGCTGCTGCTCGGCACCGCCGCCGGGATCAGCGCGGGCGCCATGGTGATCCGCCTGTGAGCCAGCGCCGCGTGCTCATCACCGGCGCGACCGGCGGGCTGGGGCAGGCGCTGGTGCGCGAAGCCATGGCGCGCGGCCACCAGGTGCGCGCCAGCGGGCGCAGCGCGGCGGACCTGCCGTGCGAATTCGTGGCTTGCGACCTGGCCGATGGGCAGGCCGATCTCTACGCGCTGGCCGAACACTGCGACGCGGTGGTCCACGCCGCCGCGCTTTCCGCCAGTTGGGGGCCGCACGCGCAGTTCGAACGCGCCAATGTCCACGCCACGCGCCGCCTGCTGGATGCCGCCGGTGCGGCAGGCTGCCAGCACTTCGTATTCGTCTCCTCGCCATCCATCTTCGCCAGCATGGCGCACCGCCTGGCCATTGGCGAGCATGACGCGCCCGCCGATCCGCCGCTCAACCATTACGCCCGCACCAAGCTGGCGGCGGAGCGGCTGGTGCTCGCCCCGCGCCGCGATGGCATGGCCTGCACCGCGATCCGCCCGCGCGCGCTGGTGGGGCCGGGCGACCGGGTGATCCTGCCGCGCCTTGCCGCGATGGCGCGCCGCCCGCGCTTGCCGCTGCCCGGCGGCGGACGCGCCATGGTTGAACTGACCGACCTGCGCGATGCGGCCTGGGCGATCATGGAAGCCGAAGCGCGCGCGCCTGCACTGGCGGGCAAGGCGATCAACGTTTCGGGCGGACAGCCGCTGGAGGTTCGCGCCCTTGCCACGCAACTGGCGGCCAGGCTGGGCCAGTCGCCGCGCCTGGTATCGGTGCCGCTGCCGCTGGCGCGACTGCTGGCCGCTGCCATGGAAGGCACCGCGCGGCTGACGAGCCGGGCGGACGAGCCCGCGCTGACGCGCTATACGCTGGCCACCTTGGCCTATTCGCAGACCTTCGACCTCGAACCCGCGCGCCGCCTGCTGGGCTACGCACCGCGCCACGATGCCCTGGCCTCGTTGCTGGCCGAAGCGGACAAGCTGGAGGCCACCCGGTGATCCGCGTCGGCTTCCGCTGGCTGGAGCGCGGATCGTGCCGCCACCCGCAGGTGATGACGATCAAGGGCGGAAGCCTGTGCCCGGTCGATTTTCCCGCGCTGGTGGGGGTGATCGAGCACCCTTCGCGCGGGACATTCCTGTTCGATACCGGCTACGATCCCGCCTTCATCAAGGCCACCGAACCATTCCCCGAACGCCTCTATCGCTGGACCACCCCGGTCGAGATCGGCGCGGGCGAGCAATGGCAGGCATGGCTGGCGCGGCACGCCATCGACGAAAGCCAGCTGGCGGGGCTGATCGTCTCGCACTTCCACGGCGACCATGTGGCGGGCGCCGCCCGGCTGGCGCAGCTGCCGATGTACTGCGCCCGCGCCGGGCTCGATGCCTTGCGCAGCGGCAGCCGCTTCGCCCGCGTGCGACACGGCCTGCTGGCGGCGCTGGTCCCGCAGGCGATGGACGCGCAGGCGCGCTTCTTCGAGGACGCGGCCGAACGCCCGCTCCCCTCTGCCTTCGCGCCCTTCACCCATGGCCGCGACCTGCTGGGCGACGGCAGCCTGCTGGCGGTGGAACTGCCGGGTCATTGCGCGGGGCATTGGGGGCTCGCCTTTGTAACGAAGGATGGCCAGCCGGTGCTGCTGTGCGGCGACGCAGTATGGTCGGGCGCGGCGATCGCGCAGAACCGCCCGCCGCCGCGCGTTACCACCGCGCTGATGGGCGATACCGCCCGCTACCGCGCCACGCTGGCGCAATTGCACCATGCCCATTGCCACAACAGCGAACTGGCGATCCTGCCGTCGCATTGTCCGGCCAGTGCGGCCAGGCTGCGGGGCAGCGATGCTGGCTGAGATTGTCGCCAGCTGGTGGCGCACGCGGCGCGCGATGCGCCTGAGCACCGCAGGGCTGGCGCGGCTGCGCATTCGCCAGTGGCGCGCGCTGCAACCGGCGCTGGCGGAGACCCCGGCGCTGGCGCAGCTGGCGGGCGATCCGTCCGCCGAACCGCCGATCACCACCATTGCCGAACTGCGCGCCGACTATGGCCGCTGGAACTGCCTTGGCCTGACCGATGCGGACCTGCGCGCCATGGCCGATGCCGCCGAACGCGGGGAGGATACGGGCGCGGTGACGGCGGGCTGGTCGACCGGGTCTGGCGGCGGCACGCGCGGGCTGTTCGTGGCCACACCTGCCGAACGGGCAGATTACCTGGGGCAAAGCCTGGCGCGGCTACTGCCGCTGTCCGCCTTGCTGCAACGGCAGCGGATCGCGCTGCACCTGCGCGCCGGATCGGCGCTTTATGCGGACGTGCAGCGAGGGCGGATCGCCTTTCGCCACGTGCCGCTGGACCGCGGCTCGGCCGAAGCACAGGCCGAGCTGGAAGCGTTCGGCCCGACCGTGTTGATCGCCCCTGCGCACCGCCTGCTGGCCTTTGCCATTGCCGGAGCCAGCTTCCCCGCGCTTGCTCACCTGTTCCACGGCAGCGAGCCGATGAGCCCCGCCGAACACGCGCTGATCGCCGCGCATTTCGGCATGGCTCCGCGCGGTATCTGGCAAGCCACCGAAGGCTTCATCGCCGCCGACTGCGCGCAGGGGCGGCTGCATCTCAACGATCATGCCCTGGCCATCGAACTGGAGCCCGTCCCCGGCACCCCCGCCTTCCGCCCGCTGATCACCGACCTGCGCCGCCGCAGCCAGCCGGTGGTGCGGCTGCGCGGGGATGACGTGGTGGAACTGGACGAACGCGGCCCCTGCCCTTGCGGCTATGCTGGGCGCACGGTCTTGCCGGTGCAGGGGCGGATCGACGACCTGTGGCGCTTCGGCGCCCAGGTGGTGCTGCCGCGCTACGTGGTCGAGACGGTCGAGGCCGTGCTGGGTGCCGGGCCGCGCTGGCAAGCCGTTGCCATGGTCGACCGGGTAATCCTGCGCCTTGCCCCCGATTGCGATCCATCCAGCGCGGCAATCGCTGCGGCGGCGCTGGGCCAGCTGGTGCCGGTCCCGGCTGACCTCGCCTTTGACCTGCCGCCCTGGCCCGGCCCCAAGCGCCGCAAGGTGGTGGGCCATGGCTGACCTGGTGCTGATCACCGGCGCGCGTGCCGGGGCCGCGCTGGACCTGGCGCGCGACTTTCGCATGGCCGGGTGGCAGGTGCACATGGCCGACAGCAGCCCGGCGCGGCTTGCCCGCTGGTCGAAGGCGCCGCACCATGTGCATCGCCACGCCCCGCCCGCGCTCGACCGGGCCGGGTTCCGGCGTGACATGGATGCGCTGGTGGCGCGGCTGCAACCGGCGCTGATCGTGCCTTGTTGCGAGGAGGTGTTCCACCTGGCGGCATGGGCCGAAGCGTCAGGCTGGCACGACCGGCTGTTCGCCCCGCCGCTGGCCGTGCTGCGCCGCTTGCACGACAAGCTGGAGTTTGCCCGGCTGGGGGCAGAGCTGGGCCTGCCGGTTCCAGAAAGCCTGCCCTTCGACCCCGGCCAGCCGCCTGCCGATCCGGCGGAATGGGTGTTCAAGCCGCGCTTCAGCCGGTTCGGGGGCAAGACCCTGGTCGGCCCCACCCCCCGCCAGCTGGCTCGGCTGGGCGCGGTCGAAAGCTGGCTGGCGCAGCGCAAGGCCAGGGGTATCGAACACTGTTTCCACGCCGTGGCGCACCAGGGCGAGATTACGGCATTCGCCGCCTACCGTTCCGACTGGAAGCTGGGCGGCGGGGCGAGCTTCGCCTTTACTCCCGTCGCTGGCGCGCTGGCGGACCAATTGCGCCAGATCGCCGGGACCCTGGCCCGCGCCACGTCGCTGACCGGCCAGTTCGCCTGCGATGCCATCGTCGACGCGGACGGCCAGCCGTGGCTGATCGAATGCAACCCGCGCGCCACCAGCGGCGTCCACCTGCTGGCAGGCGGCGGGGCGCTGGCCCGCACCATCGCGCAGCGCGAACCTGTGCAGACGGGCGCCAGCCGCCTGGCCTATGTCGGCCCGGTGATGCTGACCTACGGCCTGCCCATGGCGCTGCGCCACCGCCGCCTGCGCCACTGGCGCGCGACCATGCGCCAGGGCCGCGACGTGGTGGGCGCGCCGGGTGATCGGCTGCCCGCGCTAGGCGCTCTGGTGGACGGGCTGGGCTTCACGCTCCACGGTGTGCGCCACGGCATGAGCGCCACCACGTCCACCACCCGCGACATCGAGTGGAACGGAGAGGAGCTGGGATGAGCGCGTTTCCCGATGCGGTCCACAGTGCCTGGCACATGGTTGCCCTCTCTCGCCAGGTGCTGCCGGGCAAGACCCTGCCCGCCGTGCTGATGGACACGCCGCTGGCGCTGTTCCGCGATGGCAGCGGGCAAGTCGGCGCGCTGGTGGACCGTTGTCCGCATCGCAATTTCCCGCTGTCGCTGGGCAAGGTGCGGCAAGGCGCGATCGAATGTCCCTATCACGGCTGGCGCTTCGCGGCTGACGGCACCTGCGTGGATGTGCCGGGCTGCCAGCTGGCACCGGGCGACGGGCAGCGCCTTGCCGCCAGCGCGCTGCGCGTGGCCGAGCGGCACGGCGCGGTCTTCGTCGCGCTATCACCCCACGCCCCCGCCGAACCATGGCTGCCGCCCGACTTCGGCAACCCCGCGCTCGATCACTTCTGGTGGCAGCAAGGCACCTGGGCCGGCCGCGCCTTCGACGCGATCGAGAACGTGATGGACCCGTTCCACACCGGCCACCTGCACCACGGCTTCATCCGCCGGCATGACCGGCGGCACGATGTGCAACTGGTGGTGCAGAGCCACGGCGACAGCCTGGCCATGACCATCCACCAGTCCGCCCCCGATCACGGGCTGATGTCGCGGTTCCTCGAACGCGAACGCACGCATTCGGTCAGCACCTACTACCCGCCCACCACGGTGCAGGCGCGATGGGAGGGGGAACGGCGGCTGACCCTGTGCGTCACCGCCATTTTCACCCCCGCCACGGCAGGCAGCTTCACCCCCTTCGCCCGCTTTTCGACGCCGAAGGGGCTGGCTCCGGCATGGCTCAAGCAGGCGGCGATCCGGCTGTTCCTCGATCCGGTGGTGGCGCAGGACCGGCGCGCGCTGGAGCAGCAGCACGGCGTGATGCAGCACTTCGGCCACCCGCGCTTCGCCACCGGCCCCGGCGACCTGCTGGGCGACCGGCTGCACCGGCTGTGGAAGGGCGAACGCCTGCCGCCCGGCAGTGACGATCCGGTTCCGGCACGCCTTTGAATGCAGCCACGAATATGGCATGTGGCGCACGGCGCACATGCCATAACTGGGCCATCGCAAGTACCGAGCCGGGCAAACCGGCCTTTCTCCTTCGGGCCGCGGAAAGGGACAGCCGTTGGCTGACGGGAACTTCAGTGTGCGGTCCGGCCAGACGGGCTGGCCGCATCTCATCTTCGCAGTCTTGCTGGTGCAGCTGGTCTACTGGGTGCTGATCGCCCCCAATTTCTACCAGCCGCTGCGCCCTTACGACCAGATCGCCACCACCAGCGTCGAAGTGGCACCGCTCGATGCGCCCAGCTGGCAGGCGGTCGAAGCTGCGCAGTTCACCCCGGTCGACCTGCCCTGGCGCCAGTGCTGCCAGGGCGGCTACTACGCCGTGCGCTTCACCTTCGACCTGGACCGCGTGCCCCAGGCCGGGCTGGGCGAATCGGCTGACCTGTTCGTCAACAACTACACCTCCTGGCTCAACGGATCACAGTTCGCCGGCCAGGGCGAAATGGAGCTGCCGCGCACCAGCTTCCACGGGCGGGTGTTTCGCGGCGTCCACCGCCTGCCCGCCGCCATGCTGCGCCAGGGGCGCAACGAACTGGTCTATGTCATGGCCAGCGCGCAGGGCGCCGAAGGCTTCACCGTGTTCGAGCCGGTGCTGGGCAGCTACGACAGCGTGTCGCAGGCGCTGCAATTCCGCATCTGGCTGCTGACCGACTACATCCATGCCTCCATCGCCATCGGCTTTGCCATCGGGGTGGTGGCGCTGCTGGTCTGGGCGCGCAGTCGCCAGGGCGAATACCTGTTCTGGATGGGCGTGCTGGCCGCCAGCTGGGCCGGCGCGCTGCTGATGATGAGTATGCCCGATCCGCCCGTCACCGGCGCGCTGTGGCTTTTCCTGGGCGTGCCGGTGTCGCTGATGATCCCGGTGGCGGGGGTGAACATGGGCAACAGCTGGGGGCCGCGCCGCTTGCCGCACCTGCGTACGGCCAGCCTGGTCGCCTATGCGCTGGGCCTGGCCTGGCACGCCTATGCTGTGTTCGTCGACCCGGCGCATACCCGCGGGCTGGAAGTGATCTACGTGCTGGTGGTGGTGCTGGCGACGGTCTTCGCCGGGCTGATCGTGTGGAACATCCCGGTGATCGGGCGTGATCGGCACTGGGAGGCGGCGGTCTACCTGCTGCTGTTCGCCATCGTCGTCCACACTGGCGCGGGCATCGTGTTCGACCTCGATCTGGGTCGCCAGACCAACTACGCCATCCCCGTGCTGCTGGTGGCGCTGGTGACGGCCTTCGTCGCGCGCAATATCCGGTTGTTCGCCTCGGCAGAGGATTTCAACGCCCAGTTGCAGGTCCAGCTTGGCCAGCGCGAGGCAGAGCTGGCCGTGGCGCACCAGCGCGAAAAGGCGCTGCTGCGCGAACAGGCGCACCAGGACGAGCGGCGGCGGATCATGGCCGACATGCACGATGGCCTCGGCTCGCAGCTGATGGGCATGTTGCTGTCCGCCCGCCGCGGCAAGGCCGAACCCGAGGTGATGGCACGCGGGCTTCAGGGTGCCATCGACGAGATGCGGCTGCTGATCGATTCGATGGATTCAGTGGGCGAAAGCCTGTCTTCTGCGCTGGCTCTGTTCCACGAACGCGCGCAGGACCGGGTAACCGCGGCCGGATATGCCTTCGAATGGCGCGATCGCAGCGGCGGCCAGCTGCCCGCCCTGCCCCCGCGCGCGGTCTTGCAGGTGTTCCGCGTGTTGCAGGAATCGGTCACCAACGCGCTGAAGCACTCGAACGGCAGCCTGGTGCGCATAAATGTGGCATCCCGCGCGATCGAAGTCTGCGATAATGGCACATTGCTGGGAGATGAACGACCCGGCGGCAGGGGCCTGGAGAACATGGTCGCCCGCGCCAGTGCCATCGGCGGCAGCTTCGCCCTGGTGCGCGAGGGGGACCTTACCGTGGCGCGGATCGTCCTGCCGGAAAAGGAAGAAGGGGCGACACACGATGGCTAATGCACGGATTGCGATCCTCGACGATGACCCGGCGATCCGCGAGCACCTGACCGACATCGTCACCTCGCGTCCCGAATACGACCTGGCTGGAACCGCCCCCACCATCGCCCGCGCGCGCGACCTGGTGGTGCGCAAGCAGCCCGACCTGTTCCTGGTCGACGTGGGCCTGCCCGACGGTTCGGGGATCGACTTCATCCAGTTCGCCAAGGCCCAGCGCGACTGCAAGGTGCTGATGATCACCAGCTTCGGGGATCGCGAAACGGTGGTGCGCGCGCTGGAGGCGGGGGCCGACGGCTACCTGCTGAAGGATGCCAGCGCCACGGCCATCGTCGAAGGCATCGCCGCCACCCTGGCGGGCGGCGCGCCGATCAGCCCGGCGGCAGCGGCTTACCTGCTCGAACGCTTGCAGGGCGAAAAGCCCGCCGCCAGGGCCAGTGGCGATGACGAAGCCGACGCATCGCGGCTGACCGCGCGCGAGATCGAGCTGCTCGAAGTCTTCGCCCGCGGGATGAGCTACAAGGTAGCCGCCCGCGCGCTCGACATCTCGCCGCTGACCGTGGGCAACCACGTCAAGTCGATCTACCGCAAACTGGCGGTGCATTCGCGGGGAGAGGCGGTCTATTCGGCCTTGCGCAACGGGCAGCTGACGCTGGACTAGGGTCGGCGGAAGTCGGCGGGGCGCAGGCCGTAGCGTTCCAGCTTGTCGTACAGCGTCTTGCGCGCCACTTGCAGCGCGCGCTGCACCTCGGCCACGCTGCCGTCGGCACGGAGCAGGGCATCCTCGAGCACAGCCTTCTCGAACTGGCCGACCAGGTCGCGCAGGCTGGCGTGATTGCCCTGGTCCGCAGCCGGCGCCTGCGCCAGCCGGGTCAGTCCCAGCACGAAGCGATAGGCGAACAGCTCCAGCTCGCGCAGGTTGCCCGGCCAGTCGTGCGTCAGCAGGTGGCGCAGCTCGCTTTCGTCCAGCTCGCCCGCCGTCCGACCCAGCTCGCGCTCGTGGCGGCTGGCGAAGTGGCGGAAGAAATCGGCAATGTCCTCGCGCCGTTCAGCCAGCCGGGGCAGCGTTATCGACACCCCGCCCAGCTTGCGGCGGAACGCGTCGAGCCCGGCCCCATCGCTGGCCCCTTCGCTGGCCACGTCGCAAGTGGCGATGATGCGCACGTCGATCGCGCGCGGCCGGTCGGCCCCCAGCGGCAGGAACACGCGCTGTTCGGCCAGGCTGGCGAGCCGCGCCAGTTCGCGCGGCGGCACCTGGTCGATCGCCTCGATCACCAGCGTCCCGCCCGCCGCGCGTTCGACCATGCCCGATCGCGACAGCGCCGCACCGGGATCGCGGCCATAGAGCAGCAGCGCCGCCTCATCCGTGGCGAAGACGCCGGGGTCCACCACCACCAGCGGGCGATTGCGGCGCTGGCTGGCATCGTGGATCGCGCGGGCCAGGTGGCTCTTGCCGGTGCCGCCCGCACCGAAAAGCACCACGTCGGCATCGGTGGCGGCAACCTGTTCGACCACCGCGTGCAGCCGCTCGCCCGCCGCCGAGCGACCGATCCGGCGCGTGGCGGAGCGGCTGGCCAGTTCGTCGCGCAGCTTGCGGTTTTCCAGCACCAGCGCGCGCTTCTCGCTCGCCTGCCGAACCGCGCGGGCAAGTTCGGCCACGGAATATGGCTTGGTGAAGAAGTCGACCGCACCCTGCTTCATCAGCGACACCGCCAGGTCGACATGGCCGTGGGCGGTGGTGAACAGCAGCGGCACCTGCGGGTCGATTGCGCGCAAGGCGGCGAAGAATGCGATCCCGTCCATCCCCGGCATCCGGATGTCGCTCACCACCACGGCGGGGGTATCGGCATCGATCGCGCGCAGCGCCGCCGGGGCATCGGCAAAGGCGGCAACCGCCAGCCCTTCCAGCTCCAGCGCCTGCGCCGCGCTGGTGCGCAGCGCCTCGTCATCCTCGACGAAGATCACCTGGGGCGCCTGGCTGGTCATGCCGGGCGCGGGATCGTCATGGCGAAGCAGGTGCCCTGGTTCCCCGGTTCGAACGCCAGGTCACCACCCATCTCGCGCATGATGTCGCGCGCGATCACCAGCCCCAGGCCCAGGCCATCGGGCTTGCTGGTGGCAAAGGGCTGGAACAGCTGCGCGGCGGCCTCAGGCGAAATGCCGCTGCCGTGGTCGATCACGCGCAGGGTCAGCATGGCTTCGCCCGGCGTTATGGCGATGCGCAGCTGGCCGCCCGGCTGGCTGGCGTCGAGCGCGTTCTGCAACAGGTTCACCAGCACCTGTTCCAGCCGCACGTGCTCGGCCTGCACCAGCAGGTTGCGCAGGGCATCGTCGGGCTGTTCCACGCTGACCCCGGCGGAATGCAGCCGGTCGCGCAGCAGCAGCAGCGCCCCGTCGATCACCTCGCCCACCGGCATTTCGCGCCGTTCGCCGTGCTGGCGGCGGCTGAACCGGCGCAGTTCGCCGGTAATCAGGCCGATACGGTCCGCCAGTCCCACGATGCGACGGAAGTTGTCGGCGGCGGCATCTGCCTTGCCCGCCGCCACCAGCTTCTCCCCGCTTTCGGCATAGACCCGCAGCGCCGCCACCGGCTGGCCGATCTCGTGGTTCACCCCGGCGCTGATCTGGCCCAGCGTGGCCAGCCGGTTGGCTTGCGACAGCTGGTCGCGCAGGGTGCGCGTGCGTTCGGCCACCACCGCTTCCTCGCGCAGGTGTCGCCGCCGCCGCACCTGCCAGGCCGCCAGCGCCAGCAGCGCGGCGAAGGCCAGCGCCAGCACCAGCGCCAGCCGCCCGGTGGCCAGCGCCGCCGCCCCCACGATCAGCCCGGCAAACACAAAGCGCAACGTCGTCAGCGCCGCCGGGTCCACATAGGGCGCAGCCATCGAGCCGAGCGAGAAGGATCCCGCCACCAGCGCCGAAAACGCCAGCATCGCCAGAT
>JAGREI010000413.1 GCA_020446625.1 Erythrobacter sp. | reverse complement strand
GCCGGGCCACGTCGACAGCCTGAAACTGGCCCCCAGCGGCGAATTCCTGCTGCTCACCAGCGCCCCCACGCCGCTGGTGGACGACAGCTATACCTCCAAGCGTGCCTATGTGCTGTGGCTGGGCAGCGGCGAGCTGCTGCCGGTGGCAACCACGGGCAAGCTGGGCGACGTGGAGATTTCGCCCGATTCGCAGCGCCTTTCCCTGATCGCGGCGACCGACGCCAATGATCCGGCCGCCACCACGCTCTACCTCGTCGATGTCGCCACCGGAGAGATGACCGCGCTCAACGAAGGCGCGCCGGAAGCGGCCACCGATACCGAGTGGATGGCCGACGGGCGGCTGGCGGTGGTGGTCCACATCGGCGTGCAGAGCGCCTTGCGCTTCTACGACGATCACGGCGCGCTGCTGCGCGAATTCGATCCGGGCGAGCTGATCCTCACCAGCATCGAACAGGGCGGCAACCGCTTGCTGGCCGAAGCCAATTCGCCCAGCCACCCCAACGAGCTGTTCGCCTTCGACGATGGCACTTTCACCCGCTGGACCGATCACAACCCCTGGCTGGCCGAGATCGAATTCGGGGAACAGCGCGCCTTCACCTTCGAAGCGGGGGACGGTCAGCAGATCGAAGGCGTGCTGATCCTGCCGGTGGGCGGGGTTCCCGCAGGCGGTGCGCCGACCATCCTCAACGTCCACGGCGGGCCGGAATCGCACGACAGCAACGGCTGGGTGACCAACTATTCCAGCCCCGGACAGGTCGCCGCCGGGCGCGGCTATGCGGTGTTCCTGCCCAACTATCGCGGCTCCAC
Source organism: Erythrobacter sp. (assembly GCA_020446625.1). Taxonomy (GTDB): domain Bacteria; phylum Pseudomonadota; class Alphaproteobacteria; order Sphingomonadales; family Sphingomonadaceae; genus Alteraurantiacibacter. The sequence goes on along the minus strand of JAGREI010000413.1, from coordinate 3,172 downwards.
CGCCTATGGCACCGCGTTCTCGCGCCAGCACCAGCACGATGCCGCGGGCCGCGAGTTCGACGACCTGGTGGATGCCCGCCACTGGCTGGTGGAAATGGGCTTTACCGATCCCGCCAGGGTGGGCGTGACCGGCGGCAGCTATGGCGGCTATGCCACCGCCTGGAGCTCCACCCGCTTTTCCGAACACTTTGCCGCCGGGGTGATGTTCGTGGGCATTTCGGATCTGGTGTCCAAGTGGGGCACCACCGATATCCCGACCGAGGAAGTGAACGTCCACGCCCGCCACAACGTGTGGGACGATTACATGGACACGCTCCAGCGCAGCCCGATCTACTATGCCGACCAGGCCACCACGCCGCTGCTGATCATGCACGGCGATTCCGATCCGCGCGTCAGCCCCACGCAGAGCGCCGAGCTCTATCGCCACCTGCGCGTGCGCAGCCCGGATACGCCGGTGCGGCTGGTGTGGTATCCCGGCGAAGGCCACGGCAATACGCGCGCGGCGTCGCGCTATGACTACAGCCTCCGGATGATGCAGTGGTTCGATACCTACCTGATGACGGGCGATCGCACCGCGCCGCTGCCACCGCCGCGGCCGGACCTGATGCTGGCGGACTGAGAATCCTCCCCCAATGGGGGAAGGAATTCAGAAGGCGTAACCTACCCCCAGCGCGCCCACGAACTGGTCGCGGCTGCCGCGCATACTGGTGAAGGGCGTGTCCGCCCCGTCCCCCAGCATCCGCGAATAGTTGGTGTAGAGGCCCAGCCCGAAGCCGCCGTTCGAAAGGTCGCCATCCAGGTCCAGCCCCAGCACCCAGCTGACCCCGGCACTGGTCAGCCCGCTGCCGCGTGACTGGAAGGCGGGCAGCGGCGATGCGCCGGTACCGTTCCAGGTGGCGGGATCGAGGGTGAAGTAATAATCGTGATAGCTGGCATCGGCCCACTTGGCGGAGACGGATACGTTGGTCACCATCGCGTGGCTGAGCGGGGTGAAATAGCCCACCGAAGGGTTCACCACCATGCCGCCGTGCGCACCTGCCGCGTCCCACATCACGTCTACGCCCACCGAAACGCGATCGTAGCGGGTGAACACCCGCGGGAAGGCCAGGTCCAGGCTGGGGCCGATCTCCACCGCCCGGTCGAGGTGGTCGTACTGGTCCACCACTTCGTCGCGGATGCGGCTGGCGCGGTCGCTGCGCAGCCGCCCGGTCAGGCCGAATTCCAGCCGCGCCTGGCTCAGCCGCTGGTGGACGAACTCGATCGTCAGGCCGCCCGCGCGCGGGGAAACGTCCACGCCGCCATAGGAAAACTGCGCCGCGGGCAGCGCGGTGATGACGTAGTCGTCCGAACCGGAATAGCTGGGGCTGTAGATCACCCCTGCCCCCACCACCAGGTAATCGCCTTCGTAGATCGTATCGTCGAGGTCGATGTGCAGCGGCGGGATCTCGCCTTCGGCCTGCGCCATGGCGGGGCGAGCCAGCACCGTGGCGGACGCAGCCACGGCCAGCGTGGCGAACAAGCGGGCTGTCGGTTTCGTCATGGCCTGTCTCTATCGCACCATTCGTTAAAGCGCGCCGCCCGCCGCCTGCCATTCGCGGATCGCGTCGATGGGGTAAAGCAGCATGATCACGTTCAGCGTCAGGTTGTCGCGGATGGCCCACAGCGCCAGCAGCTCTAGGAATATTCCCAGCATTAGCGTCCAGCGCCACGGCAGCTTCACCGCCACCAGGAAGCCCAGCATCATCCAGCCGATGTCGGCCATCGAATTGACGATCGAATCCCCGGTATAGCCGTAGGATGCCGTGGCCGCGCGATAGCGGTCGATCACGGCGGGGGTGTTCTCGGAAATCTCCCAGGCGGCTTCCACCAGCACCGCGATCGGCAAGGCCCAGCGCGAGGGATGGCCGCCGAACAGCTTCCACTTGCGCCACAGCAGCCAGGCCACGCCCGCCATGATCAGCCCGTGGGTGAAATGGCTGGGCGAATACCAGTCGGTGATGTGCTGGCTGTTGCCCGACGACTGCACCTGCCCGTGCCAGAACTCGACATAGCCGCAGGTGCAGATCGGCGGGCGGCCCATGGCATAGAGCACCGCTGCCGCCGCCAGCACGATCAGGAAAGTGGCGGCGAGCGCGCGGGTATGGGGCAGCAGCTTGTTCACCCGCCAAGCTTCGCGCGGCGCGGCCTGCTTGGCAAGAGGCGCGCCGCGATTGCGCCTGCCTGCCAATCCGCTAATGCCTTGCGCAATGACCGGGCGCACATGCGACATTGCGATCATCGGTGGCGGCCTTGCCGGCGGCCTGATCGCGCTGGCGTTGGCGCGACACCGGCCGGAGGTATCGCTGCGGCTGGTGGAGGCCGGGCCGCAGCTGGGCGGCAACCACCGCTGGTCGTGGTTCGCCAGCGATCTTTCCCCGGCAGGCACAGACCTGCTGGATGGCTTCCGGCACGAGGAATGGAACGATGGCTACCACGTCCGCTTCCCCGCCTATCGCCGCCACTTGCGCACGCCCTACCGATCACTGGCCAGCAGCGATTTCGCCGCCCGGCTGGAGCGTGACCTGCCCCCCGACAGCCTGCTGACCGGGCGCGAGGTGGCCGCGCTCGATGCCGGTGGCGCCACCCTGGCGGACGGCACCCGCCTCACCGCGCGCGCGGTGATCGACGCGCGCGGCTTTGCCCCTTCCCCGCACCTTACCGGCGGCTGGCAGGTGTTCATGGGCCGCCACTTGCGGCTGGCCAGGCCGCACGGCCTTGCCCGGCCGATCATCATGGATGCCGATGTCGAGCAACTGGGCGGCTACCGCTTCGTCTATACCCTGCCGCTGGGGGCGCACGACCTGTTCATCGAGGATACCTATTACCAGGACAGCCCCGCGCTGGACCGTTCGGCGCTGTCGGCGCGGATCAACCAGTATCAGCAGCAGATGGGCTGGCAGGGCGATCCTGTGGCCTTCGAAACCGGTGTGCTGCCGGTGATCACCGGCGGCGATTTCGCGGCCTATACCCGTCAGGTAGCGACCGATGGCGTGGCAACGGTGGGCGCGCGCGGCATGTTCGTCCATCCGCTCACCAGCTATACCCTGCCCATGGCGGTCGAGACCGCGCTGTCTGTGGCCGAGGATGCAGACCTGCCGGGGGAACAGCTGGCCGCCAAGCTGGCCGCCCGCGC
>JAGREI010000061.1 GCA_020446625.1 Erythrobacter sp. | reverse complement strand
CCGCGCGGGGTGCGGGTCGGCAGCATTGCCAGCCATAACTCGTAGGCGTCGCGCTGATGCACGGCGGCAGGCGTGCCGCGCATCGCGGCGCGCAGGGCGCCGGCATCCTCGGGATGCTTTTCGTTGAGGATCAGGAAATCCTGCGGGCGCAGCAGTTGCGCCAGGAACTGCGGCGAGCCGGGATAAAGGCGCGGCCCGGCCGCGTCGGTTTGCCCGTCATTCACCGCGCGAACGGCGGCGCGGTAGTCATCCAGCAAGGGGTTCGTATCGGCAAAGGCCCGCAGCACGCCTTGCGCGGCCTCGCCGGTGCGCTGGGCCTGATCGCCTGCAAGGTCATAGATCCCGCAGCCGGAATGGGTGTCGATCAGGGTCAGCGCGCCCGGCTTCAGCTGCAATGCCCGCACAAGCGCGATCAGCAGGCAGTGCTTCACCACGTCGGCGCTGTTTCCGGCATGGAAGGAATGGCGATAGTTCATCGGGTCTGCCGATCCTGACGGCCTGTCTTTGGCCGGGCCGCCGACCGCGGCTGGACGGATTGCTCCTCGAACTGGCCCGGCGCGATACCGGCCACGGTCCAGTCACCGATCGACCAGCGCACCAGCCTCAGCGTGGGCAGCCCCACCGCCGCTGTCATCCGGCGCACCTGCCGGTTGCGCCCTTCGCGGATGGTGATCTTCAGCCAGTTGTCGGGAATGGACTTGCGCTGGCGGATCGGCGGATCGCGCAGCCACAGGTCCGGCGCGTCGATGCGGGCGACATCGGCGGGCAAGGTCATGCCATCCTTCAGCTGCACGCCCTTGCGCAGGCGTTCCAGCTCCGCCTCCTGCGGATCGCCTTCAACCTGCACGAGGTAGGTCTTGGGCAGCTTGAAACGCGGATCGGCAATGCGCGCTTGCAACTGCCCGTCGTTGCACAGCAGCAGCAGGCCTTCGCTGTCCCGATCCAGCCTGCCCGCGGGATAGACACCCTTCACCGCAATGAAGTCCGACAAGGTCGAGCGAACCGTTGGCGATCCACGGTCGGTGAATTGCGACAGGACCCCGAAGGGCTTGTTGAACAGGAGCAGTCGAGCCATCGCGGTGTCATATCGTTCGATTGCGGCAGAAGGCTAGGTCAGATCCAGCTCTTCCAGCTGCTCCCCGATCGACAGCCACTCCGCTTCCGCCTCTTCCAGTTGATCGCTCACCTGGCTGCGTTTTGCCAGCAGGTCGCTCATCTTGGCATTGACGAGATGCGGCGGGGCGCTGGCCGGTTCGTACATGGCCCGATCCAGATCGCTCAGGCTGGCCCGCAGCTTTGTCATGGTCTTTTCAGTGCTCGCCAGCTCTGACTTGAGGAACCGTTGCCTGGCGCGGGCCTTGGCCGAATTGCCTGCCGATGGCTTGCCTGCTGCGGGCTTTGCCTCCTTCTTCGGCTGGTTCCTGCCCAGCACGAAGTCGATGTAGTCATCCATCGAACCCGAATAGTCCTTGGCCGTGCCGTTATCGACCAGCACCAGCCGATCGGCCGTCAGTTCGACCATGTGGCGATCGTGGCTGATCAGGATGACCGCGCCCGTATAGTCGTTCAGCGCCTGCACCAGCGCCTCGCGCGCATCCACGTCGAGGTGGTTGGTCGGCTCGTCGAGGATGAGCAGGTGCGGGGCATCGCGGGTGATCAGGGCGAGCGCGAGGCGCGCACGCTCGCCGCCCGAAAGCTGTTCGACCCTGGTGGTGGCGCGCGGCCCGGAAAAGCCGAACCGCCCCAGCTGAGCGCGCACCGCGCCTGGGCTCTTGCCATCCATCGCGCGCGTCATCAGCTCCACCGGCGTGGCATCGCTGGCCAGTTCCTCCACCTGGTACTGGGTGAAATAGCCCACCTTGAGCTTGCCCGGCGCCGCCATGGCGCCTTCCACCGGCTGCAATTGCGAGGCGAGCAAGCGGGCGAGCGTGGTCTTGCCGTTGCCGTTCCGGCCCAGCAGTGCCAGTCGGTCGTCGGCGTCGATCCGCAGGTTGAGCCGTTGCAGGATCGGGGCAGCCTCGCCGTAAGCCACCGCCGCGCCATCGAGCGAAATCATCGGTGATCGCAGTTCCTCCGGCGAGGGAAACTCGAAGCTCAGCGAAGGATCTTCCATCAGGGCCACGATGGGTTGCATCTTTGCCAGCATCTTGGCGCGGGCCTGGGCCTGCTTGGCGGTGGAGGCCCGCGCACTGTTGCGGGCAACGTAGTCTTGCAGGCGGGCGCGCTGCGCATCCTGCGAAGCCTTGGCCGAGGCAAGCTGCGCGGCACGTTCGGCGCGCTGCTTCTCGAAGGCATCGTAGCCACCCGAATAAAGCGTCAGCTTGCCGCCCTGGAGGTGCAGGATATGATCGACCACGTTATTGAGCAGGTCGCGTTCGTGGCTGATCACCAGGAGCGTGGCCGGATAGCTCTTGAGGAAGTTCTCCAGCCACAGCGTCGCTTCGAGATCGAGGTGGTTTGACGGTTCGTCGAGGAGCAGCACGTCCGGCTCGGAGAAGAGCAAGGCGCCCAGCGCCACGCGCATCTTCCAGCCGCCCGAGAAACTGCTCAGCGGGCGGCGCTGCATGTCCTCGTCGAACCCCAGCCCGACCAGGATCTTGGCCGCGCGAGCCGGCGCGCTGTAGGCATCGATGGCCAGCAGGCGCTCGTGGACCTCGCCCAGCCGGTCGACATCTGTGCAGGTCTCGGCCTCTGCCAGCAACTGCGCGCGCTCCAGGTCGGCGGCGAGCACGGCCTCCTCCGGGGTGATCGAGCCATCGGGCGCTTCCTGCGCGATATAGCCGATGCGGGCCCGCGTCGGCTTGCCGATCTGTCCCTCGTCAGGGTCGATCTGCCCGATCAGGGCCTTCATCAGGGTGGACTTGCCCGCCCCGTTGCGGCCGATCAGGCCGACCCGCGCACCCTGCGGAATCGTGGCGCTGGCGCGTTCGAGGATGGCCCGGCCGCCAAGCCGGACGGTGATGCCGTCGATGGTAAGCATGGGCGGCCCATAGCAGCACTGTTCGCCGCGCCCAATGGCCAGATCGCCACAAGCAGCGTAAATGCCCAGCCATGGAAATGAACGACCTGCTGCACCGCTATTTCGGGACTTACGACCTTGCAGCGGTCGATCCGCGTTCGCTGGCTGGCGGGATCGACCACATGCTGGTGGACTTCGGGCTCGAACAGGATCGCGGGCGGCGCTTTGCCCTGTGGTCGATGCTGTTCATGCTGGATGCCGCGCCCGACCTCGATCTCGCCTTCGAGGACGAGGAGGATCGCGAGGCGGCGCGCAACTTCATGGACCTGCTGGCCGCATCCGGACCGGCCTAGCCCTGATCGGTCGATGACGCCCGCCTATACTCGGCTGCGGCGACTCGCTAGGAACACATCCGACTGAAATTGCCGCAGATGGCTGCCATGCCCGGACAATCGGGCTTGTCTGTGCGGTTGCGGGAGCGGTTCGGACGCAATGACATCGCCATTTCCGCGCTGCCTGGCCTGGACAACCGCCTTGCTCGGGCTTGCCACCGTGATCGGGCCTGCCGCGAGCGCCCAGTCTCCGGAAAGCCCGGTTCCCGCGCCCGTCTATGGCCCGCAGGTGCTGGAGGCCACCCTGCTGCGCGAACCCGCCCCGGCGGCGATCCCCGATCCGCTGGATCTGGCGGCATCGCTCGCAGCCAATGGACACCCCTTGGTCGAAGCTGCGTCCGCAGAGGCGGATGCGCTGGAATCCGAATATCGCGGCACGCGCTGGCTGCGCTACCCCAACCTGTCGGTCGAGGCGCTGGCCACCACGCGCGGGTCGACCTACGCGGACCGGGATGGCCTGGCGCTCAATGCCGCGATCGAGCAGCCCTTGTGGACCGGGGGCCGGATCAGCAACCAGATCGACCGGGCGCAGGCCAATGCACGCGCCGGGGTGGACCGGGTGAGCGAGGCCGAACGCGACATCGTGCTGCAAGTGGTGGGCGCCTATTACGACATGGTGCTGGCGCAGGAACGGTCGCAGGTGCTGCAAGCCAGCCTTGTCGATCACCAGCGGTTGCTGGGGGCCATCGGGCGGCGCGTGGAGCAGGAAGTATCGCCGCGAGCGGACCTGACTCTGGGGCGCTCGCGCACCGCGCAGGTGGAGCTGGACCTTGCGACGACCACCGAAGCGCGCGACCGGGCGCGGCTGCGGCTGCTGGAACTGACCGGCGGGGTGGAGGTGGCGCCGGAACTGCCGCCGTCCAGCATGGTGGAAGTCCTCCCGCCCGAAGATGAGGCGCTGACCGAGGCGCTGTCGTGCAGCCCGAGCCTGGCCGCGCTGACCGACCTGATCGACGTCGCCCAGGCAGACCGGGCGGTGGCACATTCGCAGTTGTTGCCCGAGCTGCTGCTCCAGCTGTCGCAGAACGAGATTACCGGCGCGCGTGCCGCCGTGGTGTTCCGTGCCCAGACCGGCAACGGCCTGTCGCGGCTTTCCGCGATCGACGCGGCGGATGCCCGCATCCAGCGCGCCCTGGCAGAATTCGGGGAAGCGGAACGCACGCTGCGCGAACAGCTGCGGCGCGACTATGTCCTGGTGCAGGCGGCTCGGAGGAGGATCGAAGCCGGGGTGGTGGCTGCCGACGCCGCCGACGAGATCATCGAAAGCTACCAGCGCCAGTTCATCGCCGGTCGGCGCAGCTGGCTGGACGTGATGAATGCCACACGCGAATCCGCCAGCGCCCGCTTGTCGGAAGTGGATGCGCGGGTGACCGCGGCTGCCGGAACCGCACGCATTCTCGCGCTCACTTGCCGTTGGCAACCCGAACGGGCAGTGGAGGCGGCACAGTGAGTTTGTCCGGTATCGAGCGCGCGATCGAGCACTATGCCAAGGCGGCGGGCAAGCCGCTGTCGCCGCATTGGAAGCGCGAGCTGGGCGAAGTGGATCTGGGCGAAGGGCCGGAAGCCCTGGCCACCATCGCTACCACCCTGGGCTGGGAATCGCTGCGCCAGGTCGACGGGCGACCGCGTCCGGACCAGTTCCCCTTGCTTGTCTACCATCCCGACAACGGCTGGGGCGTCGCCACGCAATGGGTCGGCAATACCGCGCTGTCCTTCGCCGGGCAGCGTGCCGACATTGCCTATGACCCTGCACAGAGCTTCTTCTCCGTCACCCTGCCGGATCCCCTGTCGGGCGAAGCGGAAAGCGCGCTTTCGGTGTTCGGGCGGGCCATCCGGCGGCGCAAGCAACCGCTGGTGATGGCGGGGCTGGCCACGGTGTTCGCCAACGTGCTGACCCTGGCCACGTCGCTCTATTCGATGCAGCTATATGACCGGGTGATCCCCGCAGCCAGCTACGATACCCTGCTGGTGCTGACCGTAGGCGTGCTGTTCGCGCTGTCGCTGGACATGAGCCTACGCTCGCTCCGCGCCTTGCTGATCGAGCGCGAGGCGCAGGATATCGACGCCGAAGTGTCGGAATACTTCTTTGCCCGCTCGCAGGCGATCCGGCTGGATGCGCGGCCACCGGGCATCGGCACCATGGCATCGCAGCTACGCGGGCTGGAACAGGTGCGGCAGGTGCTGTCCGCCAGTTCGCTGTTCCTGCTGGCCGACCTGCCGTTCGCGCTGTTCTTCATCGCGGTGATCGCCATGATCGGCGGCAAGCTGGCACTGGTCCCGATCGTCAGCCTGCCGCTGGCAATCGTGTTCGCCCTGCTGCTCAGCCGCATCATCCGCGCCGGGACCGACCGCGCGCAAGTAAGCGGCAACCGCAAGAACGGGATGCTGGTGGAAGCCCTGGACGCATCGGAAACGGTCAAGGCCAACCGCGGCGGCTGGTTCATGATGGGCCGGTGGAACAGCCTGGTGCGCGAGATCCACCACTACGAACTGCCGGTGAAGAAGGCCGCGGCCGTGGCCGGATCGCTGTTCTCGACCCTGCAACAGCTGGCCTATGTGGCGCTGATGGGCTGGGGGGCCTACCTCGCTTCCACCGGCCAGATCACCACAGGCGCGCTGCTGGCCTGTTCGATCATCTCCGGGCGCATCAACGGTCCGCTGGTGGCGCAACTGCCCAACCTGATCGTGCAATGGGGCTATGCCCGCAGCTCGCTGAAGGCGCTGGATGGGATCATGCGGCTGCCGCTCGATCCGGCGAGTTCGGCAGGCGCCCTGCGGCCCGAGCGGCTTAGCGGTGCATACCTGCTGGAAGGGGTCGGCTTTGCCTATGGCGGCGCCAGGCATCCGGCGCTGGAGATTGACAAGCTAAGCGTGGCGCCCGGCGAGCGGGTCGCGGTGATCGGCGGCATCGGATCGGGCAAGTCGACCCTGCTCAAGTTGATGTCGGGCATGTATTGCCCACGCGAAGGGCGCGTGCTGCTGGGCGGCCTCGACCTGGGGCAGGTGGCAGAGGACATCACCCGCCGGGACGTCGGCTACCTGTCGCAGGACGCGCGGTTGGTGAACGGCACCCTGCGCGATAACCTGGTAATGGGCCTGGGCGACATCAGCGACGATGCGATCATGGAAGTGGCGCGCGAGACCCGGCTCGACGCGATGATCGCCGCGCAGCCCGATGGCCTGGCGCTGCGCATCCAGGAAGGCGGGCGCGGCCTGTCGGGTGGCCAGCGCAGCCTGGTGGGGATCAACCGGCTGTTGCTGAGCAAACCGCGGATCTGGCTGCTGGACGAACCCACGGCATCGCTTGACCAACCCACCGAAAGCGCGGCGCTGGACGCGATCGACCGCAGCCTGGACGCGGACGGCGTGCTGGTGATGGTCACCCACAAGCTGCCCTTGCTGCCGCGCTTCACCCGCGTAGTGGTGCTGAACGGCGGCCGGATCGTGCGCGACGGCCCGGCCGAGGACATGCTGCGCGAGATCGCCCAGCGTCGACCGGGAGACGGGCAGGTGCGCAGCAGCAGCGTCAAGGCAAGGTCGTCATCGTGATGCGCAGGCTGAAACCGGCACACTGGATCATCGTCACCATCGGCCTGGCCCTGGTGGGCTTCGTCGTGTGGGCGCAATGGGCCGAGCTTGACCAGGTCACGCGGGCGCCGGGCCGGGTGGTGCCGTTCGGGCGCGTGCAGATCGTGCAGAGCGAGGAAGGCGGCGCGATCAGCGCGATCCACGTGCGCGAAGGCGACCGGGTTAGCCAGGGGCAGTTGCTGGTCGAACTCGACACGGTGCAACTCACCGCGCGGGTGGAGGAAGCGCGGGCGCAGGTCGCCGCGCTGCGCAGCCGCAAGGCGCGCATCGATGCCGAACTGTTCAACCGGCCGCTGGTCTTCCCGGCCGGGCTTTCCGACTATCCCGAATTCACCGCCAGCCAGCGCGGGCTGTACAACCGGCGACAGGCCGCCCTTGCCGCCGAGATCGGCACCCTGCGCAACATGGCCGAATTGCAGCAGCAGGAACTCGACCTGAACCAGCCGCTGGTGGAAACCGGCGACGTTGCCCGTTCGGAGATCATCCGGATGCAGCGCGCGATCGTCGATACCGAGGGGCGCATCTCCAGCACCCGCGCGCAGTACCTGCGCGACTTGCAGACCGAGTTCGCCCAGACCGAGGAAGAGCTGGTCACGGCCGAGCAACTGCTGACCCAGCGCGAGGATTCGCTGCGCGCCGCCTCGCTGGTGGCGCCGACCGACGGGATCGTGAAGAACGTGCGCCTGACCACGGTGGGCGGAGTCCTGCGGCCGGGCGACGAAGTCTTGCAGATCGTCCCCACCGGCCAGCAACTGATCGTCGAGGCGCAGGTGCCGCCGCGCGACATCGCCTTCGTCCGGATCGGCCAGCGCGCCCGCGTCAATTTCGACGCCTACGACAGCGCGATCTACGGCTCAGGCGAAGGCGAAGTGGTGCTGATCAGCCCGGACACCCTGACCGAGGAACGCAGCGATGGCACCACGCACACCTATTACCGGGTGACGCTGGAAGTCGACACGGCTAGCATGCGCCCGCGCCACGCGGGAGAGACGATCGACCTCCAGCCCGGCCTCACCGCCACGGCGGAAATCCTCACCGGTTCGCAGACGGTGTGGGAATACATCACCAAGCCGATCCTGCGCACCACGCGCCAATCCTTGCAGGAGCGATAGCGGCATTTCGCGATTGGCGAGCAACCTTTGCGGCAATCAGCCCAAGGTGGTCGTCAGGCCACCCCGGATCACATCGCCCTGGGTCACATCGCCCAGGGTCACAGGGCGAAATCGCTCTCCACCATGGTGAACTGGCCTTCCAGCCGCACCGCATAATCAGTCACGCCGTCGCCATCTGTATCCATCTGGATCATGGTATAGCCGGTGAACTGCTGGAACCGCAGCTCGCCTGCCGAGTGGCTGAAGGCGGCATCCCCGATGAAGCTGAAGGCATCGTCGCCGCCGCCCGCGATCGCGTCGATGGCGGTAAGGTCGATCACGTCGCCCTGGGCCTGGTTGAAGTCGCGGATGCGGTCGGCGGTGCCGCTGCTGGTGCCGGCCATGCTGGTCGC
>JAGREI010000060.1 GCA_020446625.1 Erythrobacter sp. | reverse complement strand
CGTTCCCGCTGCCCGTTCCGCTGGGGCCGAAAGCGCGAGGCTGGCTGGTCAGCGAGATTGAGGAGTGGGTGGAGCAGCGAAAGGCTGCCCGTGATGCCGCCTGACGGTGACGATACGGAGCCGCCATACAGCGGCCCTTTCGTGGTGATCGCCCCCAAAGGCCTATCCTACTCCGTTGCCATCGAACCCCCGCTGCCCTGCGGGGCTGGATCGCCGCGCACCTATGGCTCGAAACACGAAGCCTTCGGCGCGGCCCGGGTCTTGTGGACGCAGTTCAGCTTACCCCTCCAAGACCTGACGGACGGGAAATGGGGTCCGCGAAACTGATTAGAATAATCCTATCACCACCGTCCGAAAAAAGTCGTTCTAAATGAAATAGATCGGACGAATAACGTCCCCGAAAGGAGACGACTATGACTTACATGACCAAGAGAAAGCTGTGCGAATTCACCGGGTGGGACTTCAAGAAGTCCAGCGATGACATTGCGAATGGCGCTGACTTCATCCTGACCGGGGAGAATGCCATTGACGATGGCCTCGACGATGCGTGGTGACAGTAATGCCAGCCGCATCGTCCGTGCCACATATGATGTGCTGACCTCACGCTCCCGCGCGAACCGCGCGACGGTCTTGCCAGACGAACAGACTTCCTCCCACCAAGACTGTGCTCGAATGATGAGTTGTACGAGAGTCTCGTCGACCTGCCGACTGCTGCCCCGCCCGTCGGGCTGAACGAGACGTCCTTGCGATTGTGCTGGTCGACCACGAAGCGCTCGCGTTCGTCCAAGCGGTCGATCTGCTCGGACAGGTGCTGCTGCATTTGCGCCCAGGCGAGCGTCTCGTAGGCTCCCTGTTCGGGCGATCTGATCCGCGTGACAGCCGTGCTGCACCGTTCCTCGAGCAAGAGACCAATGGCGAGCAGGCTCGCCAGCTCGGACAGCGCATCAACCGCGCTTTCGCTACGACCCATCTTTCCCGGACCCAGCGATTGCATCCGTTCGCATTTCGCCCGCCGTCTGTACCGGTACTGCGCGGAGTGCTCGCTGTTCCTCGCCAGGCCGTCGCTGATGCTGACACTGGTGGCCCGCTTCGCGATCGGGGCAGGCGTCGCCCGCAAGCATCGAGTCGGAGAAGCAGGCTGCGGCGGAAGTGGTGCAAAGCTAGGGCCAGGCCGACGACCAAGCGAGCCAGGGATGGCAGCGGCCAGGCCAGCGACAGCATGGCAGTGGGACTGCTGGCTCGAGCTACTGCAATTGATCGGCGATAGCCGGAATGGAACCCCTGCTGCGCCAAAAGGGTCCGCAACCCCAAAAAGGCTATTGCGAATGACTTGCAATAGACCTACTGGGGAGGCGTATTGGATTGGAACTGACGGAAATGATTCACACGCGCGTTCTTGTAGGGTTTGCCACACTCTTGGGCGCGGCGACGCTTTTGCCTGCACCTGTCCTGGCTGCTGCGCCGATCCCGGCCGAACTTTCGATCGGCTCGATGTTCGCCCAGGCTGACTGGGTGGTGAAGGCGGTGATCGTCGGGCTGATTTTCGCATCGCTGGTGACTTGGACTGTGCTCTTCGCGAAGGCTGCGGAACTGCGAAAGCTGTCGACCAAGCAGCAGGAATTGAACAAGGCGATCGTTGAAGCCCGAACGCTCGCTGATGCGCGCAAGCGCGCACCGGATGCATCAGACCTGATCGACGCGGCAGAACTCGAGCTGCGCCTTTCAGCCGATGCGCTGGACGATGTCGAAGGCATCCGTGATCGGATCTCGACTCGTTTCGCGCGCCTCGAAGCGGCAATGGGGCGGCGCATTTCGCGTGGCATCCCGATCTTGGCCACGATCGGTGCAACAGCGCCATTCGTCGGCCTGTTCGGCACGGTTTGGGGGATCATGAACTCCTTCATCGGCATCGCAGAGAACCAGACGACCAATCTCGCCGTAGTGGCACCTGGCATTGCCGAAGCCTTGCTGGCGACCGGCGTAGGCCTGTTCGCGGCCATCCCGGCGGTGGTGATCTACAACCATTTCGCGCGCCAGGTTGCCGAACAGCGCGCGCTGGGTGCCGATCGCGCGGCCGCCATTCTCAACATCGTCTCGCGCGACCTTTCGCGTGGTGTTGCTGGACAGGAAGCCTAGGCGATGGCGTTCAAGCTGGGCACGACTGACGACGGCGATCTGCCGCTGAACGGGGAGATCAATGTCACTCCGTTCATCGACGTGATCCTGGTGCTGCTGATCATCTTCATGGTCGCGGCCCCGCTCGCCACGGCTGATGTGCGGGTCGATCTGCCGGTAACCAACGCCGAAAGCGCGCCGCGCCCTGACCAGCCCGTGTTCGTCACGATCGAGGCATCCGGGCGCCTGACGGTCAACGACCATGAAACGGCGATCAGCCAGCTGGGGCAGGCGATCACCAGCGCCACCGGCCAGGATCGGGAACAGCGCATTTTCCTGCGGGCGGACCGTACGGTTTCCTACGACCGGCTGATGCAGGCGATGAACGCGCTTCGTTCGGCCGGCTATCTTCGCGTGGCGCTGGTGGGTGCCGAGGACGTGAGCAGGTAATGGCAACGGCTTTCGCCAGGACCGGGCCTGTCCCCAACTGGCGTCCTGCGGGTGCCCTGGCGGTGCTTTGCCATGTCGTGTTGATCGCCGTGCTTGCTGTGCCGCCTGGCGATCAGCCTGTGGCTATTCCGGAACCCGTTATGATCGTGGAACTGCCCGAGGGCATGGCGGCCCCGGAATCCGTGCAAGAGCAGCAGCCGGAAATCGTCGAGCAGGAATTCCGGCAGCCGCTGCCCGACGTGGTTTCGCCCCGGCTCGACATTCCTGAGGTCCGCGCGCCGATCTCGCCTGATCCGGTGGTCGCGCCGCCACCGCGCCCGATGGAGCCGGTGAACCGTGCCCTGCCGCAGCGCCCGGTGGAACCGCCGCGCGCAGTTTCTGCACCACCAGCCGCTGGTGCAGGAAATGCAGGGGATGGCCCCGCAGACGATCCGCAAGCGCAGCAACGCGAGGCAGATTACCGCACGCTGGTGCGCAGCTATATTGCCCGCAATCGTTTCAATCCGCCCCGTTCCCGCCGGGAACGTCTGAGCGGGGATATCGGCGTACGCTTCGTGATCAACCGTAACGGCGATCTTTCGGGAGTCGAGGTTTCGCGCAGCAGCGGGCATCAGACCCTTGACGAGGAAGCGGTTGAATTCATCCGTAATCTTAACCGCGTGCCGGCCTTTCCGCGCGATCTGCGACGCTCGGAAATCCCGTTGAGCATAACCCTCCGCTTCTCGCTCCAACGCGACTGACCAACAATTCAACAGGAGAGTATCGTTGTCTATTTCACATTCCGCCGTCCGGCCAGTAACATTGCGACGCATTAGCACATCTTTGGTGGTCGGCGTAGCCAGTACCGCGCTCGCTACCGGCGCGGCGGCGCAGGATGCCGACCCTGATGAGGCCGAAGATCTTGGCGTGATCGAATACACCGGGCGCACCGCCGACGTTAACCCCTATGCCACTGAGGGCGCACCCTATCGTGCCGAGCGGTCGGCTGACGTTCGCAATACCCGGCCGCTCGACGAACTGCCGCAGAACATCACCGTGCTGACCGAGAACCAGATCGACGATTCCGGCTATACCGACCTTGCCCGCATCCTCGACGCGCAGCCCGGTATCACCGTCGGTACCGGCGAGAACGGCAATGCCTTTGGCGACCGCTACATCATCCGTGGCCAGGAAGCCCGGTCCGACGTGTTCGTTGACGGCCTGCGGGATCCCGGCATGACCACGCGCGAAAGCTTCGTGGTTGAGCAGATCGAGATTTCGCGCGGCCCGAGCAGCACGTTCGGCGGGCGCGGCACGGCGGGCGGCGCGATCAACATGATCACCAAGGCCGCCTCCAGCGATTACAGCTTTTTTGACGGCACCGTAGGTGTGGGTTCGGATCGCTACGTTCGCCTGACGGGTGACTACAACTTCGCGGTGTCGGATACTTTTGCCATCCGCGCCAACGGCCTTTACGCCTACACCAACATCCCTGATCGGGACCCCAGCGACCGCCGCCGCACTGGCGCGGCGGTTTCCGCGACCTGGGCGCCGTCGGAAGCGTTCGACATTACGCTCGACTATTACCTGCTCCGGGCCATCGATAATCCCGATCTTGGTGATTACCTGACCGGCAGCGTGGCAAATGGCGAGGAGCGGGTGCCGGTAGAAACTCCGGCCTATGCGCAGGATGAGGATTTTCAGGAGTCCGACGTCGATACCTTTACCGGACGCATCAACTGGCAGTTGGCCGACAATGTGAGCCTTTCCAACCGCACGCGCTATGGCACGTCGGATAACGGCTATGTCGTCACCGGCGCGCGCGCAGGGACAACCAACGCCGACGATCCCAACGGCGTCTACAGCACTATCACCTTTTCAACCCACCAGGGCTGGCAGGATGTCGATTACTTCGCCAATCAGGCGAACCTGCTGGTCGAAAGCGAAATGCTGGGCGGCGAAAACGATCTTATCGTGGGTGTCGAATACACCGATCACCAGGTGGTAAACGGCATCTACACTGCCTCCGATGGTGGCAGCATCAACGGGGCCGCCACCGGTGCCTTCAACTGCACGACGGGCAGCAGCACGGTGCTGAACAACTACTGCGGCATTGGCCCCGATGGCCAACCGGTTGCGAACATCAACAACCTGCTCCAGCGCGACTTCGTTCGCGGTACCTGGGACAGCGACTGGCACGTCGAAACCTTTTCGGCCTACATCATGGACACGATCGACCTTACCGAGGATCTGACCGTGTTTGCCGGTGTCCGCTGGGATACCTTCGACTACCGGCTGCTGACGCAGAACACCGGCACGCTTGCCGTCACCGAATACGCCTACAGCGATGATTTCTGGAACGGCCATGTCGGTGTGACCTACGATCTCAGCGATCACGCGATGATCTATGCCTCGTTCTCCACGGCGGCGGACATCAACGGTGGAGAATCCGACGTCGGCGCTTCGGCAGGATATGGCGGCTTGCAGACCATCGGCGGCACCTTCCGCGGCGGTGCGCCGGAACGTTCGGTCAACTGGGAACTTGGTACCAAGCTCGATCTGTTCGACGAACGGTTCCTGCTTACCGCAGCCATCTTCCAGACCACCAAGAGCGACGTGTTTGAATCGCAGGGTACCGGCTACGATACCGCAGGCACCGGCAACACCGGTCGCAACCGCGTGCGTGGATTCGAGCTGGGGCTGGCGGGCAACATTACCGATGCCTGGTCGCTTCAGGGCGGCTTGACGGTGCTCGATACCGAAGTGCTGCGCTCGTCCGATGCTCTGAATGCGGCGCAGCTTGCCCTGGGCGCGACCAACGTTGGCAAAGCGCTTGCCAACACTGCCGACTTCCAGTTCTCGGTGCAGTCGCGTTACCAACTGACTGATGACTTCGCTTTCGGAGTTGCGGTCAAGCACAAGAGCGAACGATACGGCGGGCAGCCCGATACGGCGGCGCCCTTCGTGCAGTTCGCTGACGGCACGTTCGAATACAGCAACACGGTACCATCCTACACCGTTGCCGACCTGTTCGCGGAATACCGGTTCAACAACAAACTGTCGCTGCGGGTGAACGTGAACAACGTGTTCGACGAGACCTACTACCTGACGGTCTACCGTTCGGGTACCTTCCTTTACCGCGGCGATGCGAGGCAGGCGGTGGCCACGCTCAACCTGCGTTTCTGAGACAAACGGCGGGCGGTGGCGATTGTCACCGCCCGCGACCTGACCTAGGCCACCCTTCCATGCTGATCGTCATTGAAAGCCTGCTGACCAAGGACGAAGTCGCCGCCATGCGTGCGCGGCTTTCCCAGTCGGGCTGGCTGGACGGAGCCGATACCGCAGGGACGCGCTCGATCGCGGTGAAGGACAATCTCCAGCTTCCCCGTACCGTTCCGGTTGCGAAGGAGCTGGGCGAGGTCATCCTGCGCAAGCTTGGCAACCATCCCGAGTTCGTGTCCGCCAGCCTGGCGGAGAAGATCTGGCCACCGGTGTTCAACTGCTATCGCGATGGCGGGCATTACGGCACCCATTCGGATGCTGCGCTGATGCGCCTGCCCGAGGCGGGCATGACGCTGCGCAGCGACCTGTCGGCGACCCTGTTCCTAACAGAGCCGGATGAATACGATGGCGGCGAGCTCCTGGCCGAAACGCCCTTCGGGGCGCAGGCCGTGAAGCTCGAGGCGGGTGACATGGTGCTCTATCCCAGTTCCAGCCTGCACCAGGTAACACCAGTGACGCGCGGAGCCAGAATCTGCGCCATTACCTGGATCCAGAGTGCGGTGCCTGACATGCAGGCGCGCGGCTTGCTTTACGATCTCGACTGTTCGATCCGTGCGCTCACGCCGGGGCGGGCCAAGGATGATGCCGATATAGACCGGCTGATCCACGTCTATCACAACCTGCTGCGGCGATGGGCGCAGGTGTGACCGGCATGGCTGCCTGGCGCATCGTCTTGTGGATCGTCCTCTCCATTCCGGCGGGACTGATGATCCGCGCACTTGCCAGCGGCGAGGCGCTGGCGATGGACCTCTATCATCCAAGCGGCGAACTGGCGTTGCGGCTGATGCTGCTGGCAATGCTGGTCGGGCCGCTGATCGACATTTTTCGTCCCAATCGTTTTTTGCGTGGGTGGCTGGCAGTCCGTCGCAATCTGGGTGTCGCTGCCTTCGGCTACGCCCTGCTGCACCTTGCCTTCTATGTTCTCGACATGCGCGCACTGGCCGCCATGCTCGACGAACTTTCCCTGCCCTCCATCTGGACGGGCTGGCTGTCCTTTGTCGCGATGCTGGCTGCTGCCAGCGTCAGCAATGATTGGGCGATGCGGCGGCTCGGTCGGCGGTGGAAGCGCATCCAGCAGGCCGTCTATGCCGCCTTCGTGCTTGCAGCGATCCACTGGTGGCTGCTCGATCGCAATCCAGTGCCAGCACTCATTCACCTGGCGCCGCTACTAGTCGTCTGGACAGCCCGCCTCACGGTCAACGGGCGCCGCAAACTGAATACCAAGGATGTACACCCATGAACAAG
The DNA here is from genome assembly GCA_020446625.1 of Erythrobacter sp. Lineage (GTDB taxonomy): Bacteria > Pseudomonadota > Alphaproteobacteria > Sphingomonadales > Sphingomonadaceae > Alteraurantiacibacter. The sequence goes on along the minus strand of JAGREI010000060.1, from coordinate 2,767 downwards.
CGCCTCAAGACCTTCATCACTATTCTGGCCGGCGTAACCGGTATCAGCGTGGCGCAGCCCGCACTGGCCGATGGCGACGTGGTCTGCGGAGGTGGGCCGCGGGAGAATTGGTCTTCGCTCCGCGAAGTGCGCCGGGCCGCCTGGCTCGAACGCTGGGAGATCATCGACGTCCGGATCGAAGGCGACTGTTACGAAGTCTATGCGCGGACGGAACAAGGACACGCGATCGAGGCTTTCTTCCACCCCGTGACGCTGGAGAAGCTTGTCGTTTTCCGCAGGGGGCGCGAGATTTTCAGGCGCCAGGGCTTCACGGGCTGATCGTCCCGCGCTTGCCCAACTAATCTTGGATTGATGGCAGCGCGGACAACGGCAATTGACCATCAGCCTCCGCAAAAGTTCGCTAAGAACCAACGTGTCAAATATGGCAGATCGTAGGTAAGTGTAGATTGTATCGATAGTTGCCTAACAATATCAACGCAAATGGCATCCATCCCGCTCCGCCACCCGGTCGAACCTCCGCGAACATCGTTGAACCACGCAGAACGAGAAAACGCATTGTTTGTCAGCGGGTAGAGGTGGATTCGAGCTGTCGACCCTGCGCATTAGTTCGGCGAAGATCACCGCAGACCGCCGCCATGTTTATGGTTAAGATTTCCAGCCAGCGGAGTAGGTATTGCAAGGCCCGAAACCGCAGGCGGGAGGGGCCTGTTTCCTATGCCGGACGGTCCAGCCGGTAAGGCACGAAACCCCGGCTGTGGTGATCGACGGCGATCATCTGGTCGCTGGGCGGATAGGCGCGCTGGTCGCAGTTCACGCGCGAGCAGATGCGGCATGACACCCCGATGGGAGTGACCGCCTGCGAGGAGGTCAGGTCGATCGAATCGGCATAGACGAAATCGTTGGCGTGCTTGACCTCGCAGCCCAGCGCCACGGCATAGCGGCGCGGATGCCTGTCGAACCGGCCTGAAGCCTTGATGAGCCCCTTCGCCATGGAGACGTAGCGAACGCCGTCGGGGGTTTCGGCCAGCTGCACCAGGATACGATCGGGGATCGCCACCGCCTCGTGCGCGATCCACAGCGGGCAGGCGCCGCCGAACCGGGCGAACTGCAACTTGGTGGCGCTGTGCCGCTTGGTGATGTTGCCCGCCATGTCCAGGCGGCAGAAGAACACCGGCAGCCCCCGCGCGCCCTCGCGCTGCAAGGTCGAAAGCCGGTGGCAGGTCTGTTCGAAGCTGGTCCCGAACAGCGGCATGATCCGTTCGATATCGTGCCGCACTTCGCGCGCCGCGCGCCGGAATGCCTCGTAAGGCATCAGCACGGCACCGGCGGCATAGTTCGCCAGCCCCACCTTCAACAGCTCGCGCGCGGTCGTCGTCTTCAGATGGGCCGACCGGGCGATGTCGTCGATCTCGGCGTGCAGCGACGAGGTGGCGATGTGATAGGCAAGCTGGAACCGGATGCCCGAATCCGGCTGTCCGGCATTGATGCGCAGGATTGCCGCCGCCGGATCGAAATGCCGCAGGTCGTTGCCTGCTTCGATGGCCACCTGGATGCCGTGGCGATCTTCCAGGTGGCGGCACATGGCCGCCGCGGTCATCTGCCCGAATTCCTGCGTCAGCCGCTCTGCCAGCAATTCCGCAGCCCGGTCGAGCTGGTCGACATAGTTGTTCGACAGGTGGAACCAGTCGCGCACTTCCTCCCACGGCAGGCGCGAACCCTCGGCCCGGTCGACGGAGATCGCCTCGTCGACCAGTTCGAGCCGCTGGCTGGTGCGCCGGTGGGATGCCTGAAGCTCGATGAAGCGGCGGGCAAATTCGGGCTGCTGTTCGGCAATCTTCACCAGCGCATCGGGCGAGAATTCATCGCTGAAGATCGGATCGGCCATGGCCTCGCGCAGGGCGAAGACCAGCCGATCGGTCTCGTCCAGCGAGATGTCCTGCCATTCCAGCGGAAACAGTTTCGCAAACACTTCTGCCAGCCGGGGCGTCAGCGGGCGGTCATCGTGTTCGAGCTGGCTGAGATAGGATGGGCTGATCGACAGCATCTGCGCCAGCGTGCCTTGGCTCAGCCCCCTGTCCCCGCGCAGTTTGAGGATTTGTGCGCCTGCAAAGATTCTGGGCCGATACCGCATGACGGGCGCAGAATATTTTGCAAACATCGAATTTGCAAATTTGCAAGATTACATTGGACGCAGCCGTGCCGGGCGTTCAATCGGCGCAATCGCCAAAATGGATAGACTTGCGCCAATGACTGCCAACATCGCTGAAATGGAACGACGCCGCGAAGCCGCCAGGATGGGCGGCGGGGCCAAGCGCATCGAGGCGCAGCACGCCAGGGGCAAGCTGACCGCGCGCGAACGGCTGGAAGTGCTGCTCGACGAAGGCAGCTTCGAGGAAGTCGACACCTACGTCGAGCACGATTGCGTCGATTTCGGAATGCCCGACCAGAAGGTGCCCGGCGATGGCGTGGTGACGGGTTCCGGCACCATCAACGGGCGGCTGGTCTTTGTCTTTTCGCAGGATTTCACCGTGTTCGGCGGCTCCTTGTCAAAGCGCCATGCGGAGAAGATCTGCAAGGTGATGGACACCGCGCTGAAGCTGGGGGCGCCGGTGATCGGCCTCAACGATTCGGGCGGCGCGCGCATCCAGGAAGGTGTCGCCAGTCTGGGCGGCTATGCCGAGGTGTTCCAGCGCAACGTGCTGGCCAGCGGGGTGGTGCCGCAGATCAGCCTGATCATGGGGCCGTGCGCGGGCGGGGCGGTCTATTC
>JAGREI010000412.1 GCA_020446625.1 Erythrobacter sp. | reverse complement strand
CGCGGGTTCCAACGGTGGGTCTGGTGGCCGAAGTGTGCGCCGGCCTCGATCAATTGCTGCATCGTGACGGTAGGAGCCGTCATAAGGTAATTCCTTTCCGGTTGAACCTCTGGAAGACGGGGAACCGACCTCAGGACTGGCCTGCGGGCGGCACCGGTATGTCAGTGCCTTCCATGTGGATTTGCCGACGCGCGACCAAGGCGATGATTCGCCCCGGCCCGTCCGGCGGCGTGCCCCTTAGCGGGCTTGCAGCGCGAAATCCAGCCCTCTTTGGCAAATGAGAACACAGGTGGAACAGACCGCTTGACCGGCTGGAACGAATGTGGAACATGGAACGCAACGAGAACGAATTGAACGACGAGGCAAGACCATGACACTGGCGATCGCGATTTCGACCTTCCTCGGCCTGCTGGCCGCAATGGTGCTGTCGTCGCTGTGGCAATCGCTGCGGCTGGGCATTGCCGCCTGGTTCGATATCCGCGCCGAACTGCGCGCTATGGATCGCCCTGCTCGCGCAGCTGCGCTGCCACTTCGTCAACCCCAAGCGGCTTTCGCGCTGCTGGCGGTGTAGGCTCCGCGGCGGCGCGGCGGGCGGCCTTGACCCTGGCATAGCGGGTGATGGTCCAGGCGATCAGCGCCATGTAGACCACCCCGATCAGCACCAGCGTCCACCAGGTCTCGATCAGCAGGGCACCGAACAGCAGCCCGGCCAGCGCGATCATCGGCAGCTTGAAGGCAGAGGACGGGCGCAGCGACTTCCAGCTGGGCGTGGCGAGGTTGGATACCATCATCAACGCCACCAGGATCAGCCACGGCCCCACCAGCCAGGGCGCGCGGAACAGATCCTCGTCAGTGGCCAGCCACAGGTACATGGGCATGAAGGCAAAGCCCGCCCCCATCGGTGCGGGAACGCCGGTGAGGAAGCCCGCCAGCTTGTGCGGCTGGTCCTCCACGTCGATCTGGGCGTTGAAACGCGCCAGCCGCAGCGCGCAGCAGATGGCATAGGCCAGCGCCGCCAGCCAGCCGAAGCGCGGCACCTCCACCAACGACCACAGGTAAAGCACCAGCGCCGGAGCCATGCCGAAGCTGGCCGAATCGGACAGGCTGTCCAGCTCCGCCCCGAACCGCGACTGCGCCTTCAGCAGCCGCGCGATGCGCCCGTCGATCCCGTCGAGTACCCCGGCGATGATCATCGCGAACACCGCCTTTTCCCACTGGCCGGAAATGGCGAACAGGATGCTGGTGAGGCCCGAACACAGCGCCATGGCGGTGATGGCATTGGGCAGCACGGCGCGCACCGACAGTCCGCGTCCCCTGCCCGATCGCGTCACCACTTCGTGTTCGCTGGCCTTGGGGCCAAGCCAGGCAGGGCCGGGCGTGGCCGTTCCTTCGTCGTCGTAGTCCAGATCGTCTGAATCGGGGCTCACTGGCTAACGCCCTCGAGCAGGCCAAGGGTGCCGATCTCGGCCAGCACCGTCTCGCCCGCAATCACCCGCTGGCCCAGCAGCACCTTTGCGTCGGTCCCGGCGGGCAGGTACACGTCAACCCGGCTGCCAAAGCGGATCAGGCCCACGCGCTGCCCGGCAGCGACGATATCGCCCGGCTTGACGAAGGGGATGATCCGCCGCGCCACCAGACCGGCGATCTGGGTAAAGCCGATGGCCAGGCCATCCGCGCGCTCCACCAGCAGGTGCTGGCGCTCGTTCTCCTCGCTCGCCTTGTCGAGGTCGGCATTCATGAACCGGCCGGGGATGTAGATGATGCGCTTGATCGTGCCCGCCACCGGGCTGCGGTTGATGTGCACGTCGAACACCGACATGAAGATCGAGACGCGCGTCACCGGATCGCTGCCCAGCCCCCGGCTGCCGTCGTCAGACGGATGCTGCAATTCGGGCGGCGGCGGCACCTGAGTGATCAGCGACACCAGCCCGTCCGCCGGAGCGACGATGACCCTGCTGTCCTGCGGCACCACCCGTTCCGGATCGCGGAAGAAGGCGAAGACGCCGCCCGACAGCAGCAGCAGCGGCCAGCCCAGCCACTGCCAGCCGATCAGGAACATCGTCACCAGCGCGATGGCCAGCGCCACCACGCCAAACTTGCGCCCTTCGGGATGGATCGGCGGG
>JAGREI010000059.1 GCA_020446625.1 Erythrobacter sp. | reverse complement strand
TTTTTCCGCATGGGAATACGCGAACCGCTCAATGAAATGGCCTGCGGCTTGCCGCTGGCGCTGGAGGTGATGGGGGAACGCTGGTCGTTCCTGATCCTGCGCGCGGCCTTCAACGGGCTCTACCACTTCGAGGAATTCTCCAGCGAGCTGGGCATCGCCCGCAACATCCTCTCCAACCGGCTGGCCAACCTGGTCGAACACGGGGTGATGGTGCGCACGCCGTGCGAGGACGATCGCCGCAAGGTGGAATACCGGCTGACCGAGAAGGGCCTGGGCCTGCTGCCGGCCATGCTGGCGCTGCGGCAATGGGGCGAACACTATGCCGAAGGCTTCACCCCCGGCCTGGTGCTGGTGGACTGCCGCGACGGCCTGCCCGTGCGCCCGATCACCATTCGCGCGCACGACGGGCGTGAACTGAGCTGGCATGAACTTGGCTGGCAAACGCCCGACAAGGTGGGCACCCCGGTGGACCGCCACGAGGGCGGCTACCACAAGGAGCCGGAACCGGCTGGCAAACCGAACTGCTGTTGACCCTGGCCCACCACGCGGGTTAACGGCCACTTGTCATCTGGGGAGTAGCCAGCCGCCTGCGGGCGGGCCTGCACGTCAACATACTTGGCCGAGAGGTCATGGCGTGCAGGGGACGGGAAACCGTCCGGGCGAGACCAATGGCGCCGCATTCCTGCCCGGCCGGGCGGGGAAAGCGGTGCTGTTGTGTCGAACGCCCGGCCCGGAGTTATTTCAATGGACGCAATCCTCACCTCTGCCCTGGTGGTCGCGCTGGCCGAGATCGGTGACAAGACCATGCTGCTGGCGATCGTGCTGGCCACCCGCTTCCGCCAGCCATTGCCGATCATCGCGGGCATCTTCTTTGCTACCATCGCCAACCACGCGCTGGCCGCATTGGTCGGCAGCACGGCGGCCAGTTTCCTCGACGGCGCCTGGTTCCGCTATGCCGTGGGCGTCAGCTTCATCGCCATGGCCGCCTGGACGCTGGTGCCCGACAAGCTGGACGACGACGAGGAACCGCAATCGCGCTTTGGCCCCTTCCTCACCACGCTGGTGGCCTTCTTCCTGGTGGAGATGGGCGACAAGACGCAGATCGCCACCATCGCGCTGGGGGCGCAGTATTCCTCGGTGCTGCTGGTGGCGCTGGGAACCACGATCGGCATGATGCTGGCCAATGTCCCGGCGGTCTACCTGGGTAACGTGATCGTGGAGCGGGTGCCACTGAAGCTGGTGCGCACGCTGGCGGCGCTGCTGTTCCTGGTGATCGGCCTGTGGGTGGTGGTCGAAACCTACCTTAGCTGACCTCCTCAGGCTCGGGGCGCCTGCCGCCGGTAACTGAGTGCTTCGGCAACGTGGATGCGCCCGACGCGCTCGGCCCCGGCCAGATCGGCAATCGTGCGCGCCACGCGCAGCATCCGGGTATAGCCGCGCGCCGATAGCCGCATGGCCTCTGCCGCCTGCATCAGCAGCGCGCGGCCTGCCTCGTCGGGCGTGGCATATTGTTCCAGCAGGTCGCCTTCCAGTTCGGCGTTGGAGCGTACCCCGCGCGCGGTCTGCACGGCGCGCGCGGCGGCCACCCGCGCGGCCACTTCCCTGCTGCCTTCGGCAGGGGGGGGCAGGGCAAGGTCCGCCGCGCTGACGGGGTCGACTTCCACGTGCAGGTCGATCCGGTCGAGCATGGGGCCGCTCACCTTGCTCTGGTAATCCGCCGCGCAGCGCGGCGCGCGGCTGCACGCCAGCGCGGGATCGCCCAGGTGGCCGCAGCGGCAGGGGTTCATCGCCGCCACCAGTTGCACCCGCGCTGGGTAGGCGACATGGGCATTGGCGCGGGCGACGTCGACCTTGCCCGTCTCCAGCGGCTGGCGCAGCGAATCGAGCACCGCGCGCTGGAATTCGGGCAGTTCGTCGAGGAACAGCACCCCCAGGTGCGCCAGGCTTACCTCGCCCGGCTTCACCCGCAGCCCGCCGCCCGTCAGCGCCGCCATGCTGGCCGAATGGTGCGGCGCGCGGAAGGGGCGGGTGCGGCTGATCCTGCCGCCTTCCAGCGTTCCGGCGACCGAGGCGACCATCGAGACTTCCAGCGCCTCTGCTGGAGTCAGCGGCGGCAGGATGCCCGGCAGGCAGCTGGCAAGCAGGCTCTTTCCCGCGCCGGGCGGGCCGTTCATCAGCAGGTTGTGGCCGCCCGCCGCGGCGATCTCCAGCGCGCGCTTGGCCACTTCCTGCCCCTTTACCTGCCTCAGGTCCGGCCCGAAGCCCGGTTCCTCCACTTCGCCCGGCGCGGGTTCGGGCAGCTGCGCCTTGCCGCCAAGGTGATTCAGCAGGCTGACCAGATCGGGCGCGGCGCAGACGCGGATGCCGCTGGCCCAGCGTGCCTCTGCCCCTTGCGCGGCGGGGCAGATCAGGCCCAGTTCGTGCTCACTGGCGTGGAGCGCGGCCAGCAGCACGCCGGGGCTGGCCACCACTCGCCCGTCTAGCGCCAGCTCGCCCACCGCCAGCCACTCGCTCAATTCCTCGGCATCGACCACGCCCATGGCGCCCAGCAGGGCGAGCGCGATCGGCAGGTCGTAATGCGAACCTTCCTTGGGCAAGTCTGCGGGGGACAGGTTCACGGTGATGCGCTTGGGCGGCAGGGCCAGCCCCATGGCTGCCAGCGCCGCCTGCACCCGTTCGCGGCTTTCGGCCACGGCCTTGTCGGGCAGGCCGACCACGGTGAAGCGCGGCATCCCGGCGGCAAGCTGGCATTGCACCTCCACCGAGCGGGCCTCCAGCCCGAGATAGGCAACCGTCTGAACCAGCGCGACCAAGTGAATTCCCCCTGTTGCGCAAGGTGATAGCGCCATGGCTGCGCCTGTCGAGAGGCGCATGGTTAAATCACCGGCAACCGCGTTCGTTTGGAATTGGGCAGGGTGGCGCGACCGATTAACAGCACATGCGCTGGCGTTTACCCTTTCTCGCAAAGATTCTGCTGGCCGTGGCTGCACCTGCCGCGGCGCAAAGCGTGACCGTGACCGAGGAATGGGTGACCGAGACTGTCACCGCCAGCCGTTACGTCTCCCCCTTGCAGCAGCACACGGAGGAAGCGGCGATTGCCGCCTTCGGTCCGTTCCGCGTGGTCGATGCGCATACCGTGGCG
>JAGREI010000058.1 GCA_020446625.1 Erythrobacter sp. | reverse complement strand
GTTCTACCTGCCGCTGTTCACTAAGAAGCTGCCGGACCTCAACTGGGAGAACCCGCAGGTCCGGCAGGCTGTCTACAACCTCATGATCTGGTGGCTGGATCGCGGGGTCGACGGGTTCCGCATCGACGCGCTCAACTTCGCGATGCACGATCCGCAGTTCCGCGACAATCCGCCCGCGCCGGCCAATGGCAAGGCGCGCACCCGGCCGTTCGATTTCCAGCTGAAGGTGCACAACCAGTCGCACCCCGATATTCCCGCCTTCATCGCCCGCATCCGCGCGCTGACCGACGAGTACGAGGGGATCTTCACCGTCGCGGAAGTGGGCGGGGACGAGGCGCTGGGCGAAATGCGCGCCTTCACCGCCGACGAGACACATCTCAATTCCGCCTACGGCTTCGATTTCCTCTATGCCGACAAGCTGACTCCGGGCCTGGTCTGCGGCGCGCTGGCACAATGGCCGGACGAGGCGGGGCTGGGCTGGCCCAGCTGGGCCTTCGAGAACCACGACGCGCCGCGCGCGCTCAGCCGCTGGTGCGCGCCCGCAGACCGGGCCGCCTTCGCGCGGATGAAGATGCTGCTGCTGATGGCGCTGCGCGGCAACGTGATCCTCTACTACGGCGAGGAACTGGGGCTGACCCAGGTCGATATCCCGTTCGAGCAGGTGCAGGATCCCGAGGCGATCGCCAACTGGCCGCTCACCCTCAGCCGTGACGGCGCGCGCACGCCGATGCCGTGGCAGCCCAGCACTTGCGGCGGCTTCGGCAGCGATTCGCCGTGGCTGCCCATGGGTGACGAGAACAGGCTGAAGGCAGTCGCAGCGCAGCAGGACGATCCGCAGTCGTTGCTCAATCACACCCGCACGATGCTGGCGTTGCGCCGCGCCCATCCCGCGCTGCGGCTCGGCGCGGTGTCGCGCTGCGACGTGCGCGGCCAGATGCTGGTGCTGGGCCGCCGGTCCGACAGCGAATGCGTGCGCGCCTTCGTCAACCTTGGTGCCGAACCGGTCGTGCTGACGCCGGGCGAAGCCGATGGCGACGTGCTGTGCTCGGTCAACGGTGCAACGGCCGACGGACTGCCGCCCTTCGGCGCACTGGTGGTGCTGGCATGACCCTGGTGCGCCCCGTTCTGATCCTGCTGGCGCTGCTCTGGCCCGCCTTGGCCATGGCGGGAACAGTCACCTCGCCCGATGGCCGCATTCTCGCCACCCTGGCAACCGATGGCGAAGGCAAGCCGACCTGGTCGGTTTCGCGCGATGGCCATGTGTTGATCGCCCCGTCCGGTCTCGGCTTCAACCTCGAGAACGAGGATCCCATGCGCCGCAACTTCGCGATCGTGGCGGAGACGACCGACAGCGCGGATTCCACCTGGGAACAACCCTGGGGCGAACGGCAGTTCGTGGTCGACCGCCACAACGAGCTGGCGGTCACCTTCCGGCAGCAGGACGATCTGGCGCGCGAATTCACCGTGCGGCTGCGCGTTTTCGACAATGGCCTAGGCTTCCGTTACGAATTTCCCGATCGCGGCGAAACGCGCATTGCCGAGGAACTGACCGAGTTCAATATCGCTCCCGCTGGCGAGGCGTGGTGGATCCAGGCAGGCGACTGGAACCGCTACGAACAGCTGTACCAGCACACCGCGATCGACGGCGTCGCCATGGCGCATACGCCGATCACCTTCCGCCTTGCCGATGGCACGCACCTCTCGCTGCACGAGGCGGCACTGGTCGACTATTCGGGCATGTGGGTGCAGCGGATGGAGGGCCAGCGGTTCCGTTCGACACTCGCCCCGTCAAGCCGCGGGGCCAAGGTGGTGCGGACCGGCGCCTTCACCACCCCCTGGCGCACCCTGCGCATTGCCGACGATGCGGCGGGCCTGGTCGAAAATGATCTCGAACTGAACCTCAACGAACCCAACGTCCTGGGTGACGTGAGCTGGATCGAGCCGGGCCGCTACGTCGGCATCTGGTGGGGCATGATCTCCAACCGCTGGACCTGGGCGCAGGGCGACCGCCACGGCGCGACCACAGAACGGACCCGGCAGTACATCGACTTTGCCGCCGACAACGGCTTTCGCGGCGTGCTGGTCGAAGGCTGGGACCATGGCTGGGACGGCACCTGGTTCGGCAATGGCCGCGATTTCAGTTTCACTCAGGCCTATCCCGATTTCGACCTGCACGGCGTGACAGACTATGCCCGTGAACGCGGGGTCCACCTGATCGGGCATCACGAAACCGGCGGCAACATCGCCAACTACGAAGCCCAGCTGGACGATGCGATGGCGCTGTACGGACAGCTTGGCGTGGACGTGGTGAAGACCGGCTATGTGGCCGACGCGGGATCGCTCATCAGCTGCAACGCCGACATCGCGGATCCTTGCGAAGGGCAGGTGATGGAATGGCATGACGGGCAGCGATCGGTGCAGCATCATGTGCGCGTGTTGCAGGAGGCAGCAGCCAACCACGTGTCAGTGGATTCGCACGAACCGGTGAAGGACACCGGGCTGCGCCGTACCTATCCCAACTGGCTCAGCCGCGAGGGCGCGCGCGGACAGGAATATAACGCCTGGAGCATGTTCGCCAATGGCCCGGACCATGAACCCACGCTGGTCTATACCCGCATGTTGTCCGGACCGATGGACTATACGCCCGGCATTCTCAGCCTGACCGGCGACAACGGCGTGCCGCTGGCTTCCACGCTGGCCAAGCAGCTGGGCCTGTACCTGGCGATCTATTCGCCGATCCAGATGGCGGCCGATTTCATCGAGAGCCTGGCGGATCATCCGCGTGAACTGGAGTTCATCCGCGCCGTCCCCACCGACTGGGCGGAAAGCCACCTGATCGCGGGCGAAGTGGGCGACTATGCCGTGTTCGCGCGCAAGGATCGCCACTCCGACGACTGGTATGCCGGCGGGATCAACGATGCTACCGCGCGCGACGTGACCGTCGATTTCGCCTTCCTCGATCCCGGCGTGACCTATCAGGCCACGGTATGGATGGACGGCGAAGGCGCTACCTACGAGACCGAGGCGCGGCACAATATCGCCTATGACGCTTTCGAGGTGCGCGCGGGCGAAGCGCACAGCTTCCACCTTGCGCCGGGCGGTGGGCTGGCCATCCGGCTGCAACCCCTGCCGTGACCGATCCCGCTCCTCCGCACGTCGTCGTCCTGGGCGGCGGCAGCGCGGGGTGGATCACCGCCTGCCTGCTGCACCATCGCTGGGCAGCCAGCGGCGGCAAGGTTACCGTGATCGAAAGCCCGGAAATCGGCATCATCGGCGTGGGCGAAGGGTCGACCCCGCAGCTGAAGGCCATGTTCGACCATCTCGGGATTGCCGAGGCCGAGTGGATGGCCGCTTGCGATGCCACCTTCAAGCTGGGCATCCGCTTTTCCGGCTGGAGCGAGCGGCCCGGCTTCGAAAGCTACTTCCACCCCTTTCCCGGTCCGGTGGACCTGCACACCGAGCCCGGCTTCGTCCACAATTGCGCGCTCGCGCGGCGCGGGTTCGATCTGCCTGCGTTGCCAGACGACTGGTTTCTGGCCGCCGTGCTGGCCGGGCAAGGCAAGGGGCCGCAGCCGAGCGCGAACTTTCCGTTTGCGCCCAGCTATGGCTACCATTTCGATGCCTTCAAGCTGGGCGCCTTCCTGCGCGACTGGGCCGTGGCGCGCGGAGTGGAGCATCGCCAGCGCAAGGTTGCCGAGGTCGAACTGGCTGGCGAAGGCCATGTGGCGGCGCTGCTGTGCGAAGGCGGAGAGCGGATCACGGGCGACCTGTTCGTCGACTGCTCGGGCTTCCGCGCGCTGATCGCCGGGCAGGCGCTGGGCGGCCAGTTCCATTCCTTTGCCGACAACCTGTTCAACGATCGCGCCGTGGTGGTACCCACCGCACGCCTCGCCGACTATCGCCCGCAGACCGAAAGCGTGGCGATGCGCGCAGGCTGGCGCTGGCACATCCCGCTCACCACCCGCACCGGCAACGGTTACGTCTATTCCTCGCGGTACATTTCCGATGACGAGGCGGCGGCAGAGCTGCTGGCGGCGGTCGGCTTGACGGCGAACGAGGCCGAACCGCGCTTCCTGAAGATGAAGGTGGGCCGCATGGCGGAAAGCTGGCGCGGCAACTGCCTTGCCGCCGGGCTCGCGCAGGGCTTCATCGAACCGCTTGAAGCCACCGCGCTGCACATCGTCATCGCCACTGCGCTGGAATTTGCTGACATGTTCGAGCGGGGCGGCTTTACCGCGCAGCATCGCAACCAGTTCAACGCCGCGATCGCCGCGCGTTACGAAGGCATTCGCGACTACATCGTCGGCCACTACCGGCTGAACCAGCGGCGCGACACGCCCTACTGGGCGGACAACGCCGCGAACCAGCACCTGTCGGACGGGCTGAAGGCGATGATGACCGCCTGGTTCACCCAGCAGGACATGGCAGCGGCGAACAGGCAGAACTACCCGGTGCAAGCCTATTCGTCGGCCAGCTGGCATTGCCTGTTCGCCGGTTATGGCACCTTTCCCGCGCCGGAGCAGATGCGCCCCCTGCCGCCCGGTGCCGCTGCCGCCGATGCAGGCCAGGTGCGAGCCATGCTCGACGCCTGCTCGCGGAATTTCGCCTCCACCTAATCAGGACAGAATCTAGAGCCGTTCGGCTGCCGGTCCAGCGAAGTCCAGCCGCACTGTCAGCCCTTCGGCCGACGAGCTGATGTCGAAGTGGCAGTCCAGCTCGGTGCAGATGTCGCGGGCGATGGCTAGCCCCAGCCCGGCGCCAGGCACGCTGGCATCGAACCGGGTTCCGATTTCGCAGGCACGGCGGATCTGCTCTTCGGTCATGCCCGGCCCGTCGTCGGCAATGGTGATCGTCACTTGCCCTGCGGGCGCGCGAAGCACGGCCAGGGTGACGCGGCCGCTTGCCCACTTGCCGGCATTGTCGAGCAGGATCGACAGCAGTTCGGCCAGGTTCACCGGGTCTGCCGCCAGCACCAGGGGATCAGCCGGGGGCGCGAAGTCGTACTGGGTTTCGGGGTGCAGGCGGCGCATGGCCTTGAGGATCGGCTCGACCAGCTCGGGCAGCACCGCGCGCTGTCCCGGCGTCCGCTTTCCGGCGGCCGAGCGGGTGCGCGCCAGCTGGTAGTCGATCTGCGTCTGCATCGCGCCCACCTGCTGCAACAGCAGGTCGGCGCTCGCGGGAGAACATCCGCTTTCCTCGAGCCGTTCGGCCTCGTCGGTGATGACCGCCAATGGCGTGCGCAGCGAATGGGCGAGGTTGCCCGCCTGCACCCGCGCGCGGGCGACGATGTCCTGATTGCTGCCGATATAGGCGTTGAGGTCGCTCACCAGCGGGGCGATCTCCGATGGATAGCGCCCCTCCAGCCGCTCCGCCCGCGCCTCGCGCACGGCGGCAATCGCTTCGCCCAGCCGCGTCAGCGGGCGCAGGCCGAACGAGATGACCGCCACGCCGGTGGCCAGCAGCAACGCTGCCAGCGTCGCCAGCCACAGGCTGAGATCGCGGTTGAAGGCGGCAATATCCTCGTCAAGCTCGCTCTTGTCGGTGGCGATCACCACGTGGATCACCTGCCCCTGCGGCCCGTTTTCGATCATGCCATAGGTGATGGTTGGCCCGGTGGGGCCATCCTCGATCTCGTGCGCCACCTCGGGCGAATGGGCGACGTGTTCCTCCAGCGCGCCGCGAGTCATGCTTTCGGAACGCAGCACCGGCTGCCCGGCAACGCTCACCTGCCAGTAGAAGCCGGACAGCGGCTCTTCGTAACGCGGATCGGACAGCGGGCGCGAAAGGTGCGGCGCGCCATCGCCATCGAGCTGGGTCAGCCGTGCCAGCTCGCGCACGTGCACTTCCAGTTCCTCGTGGTACATGTCCTCGATGTGGCTGGCGAAGACGCTGGTGGCGGTGAACCAGATGCCGCCGATCCCCAGCGCCACCCACAGCGTGATCGCCAGGATGAAGCGCAGCCGCAGGCTGCCCGAAGAGTTGGGGGCGGCGGCAGTCATTCGAAACGGTATCCCATGCCGCGCAGGGTGGCGATCCGGTGCTTGCCGATCTTGCGCCGCAGGCGGCCCACCAGCACTTCGATGGTGTTGAGTTCGCGCTCCGCCTCCAGGTCGTAGAGGTTGTCGAGGATGTCGATCTGCGACAGCACTTGCCCCGCGCGGCGCATGAACAGGTGCAGCAGGGCGAATTCGCGGCGGCTTAGCGCCAGCGGCTCGCCGACGTTCTCCACCGTGCGGGTGATCGGATCGAGCACCAGTTCGCCAGCGCGCAGCGAGGTATCGCGCTGCCCGCCCTGGCGGCGGAACAGCGCGTTCAGCCGCGCCTGCAATTCCTCGAACCGCACTGGCTTGACCACGAAATCGTCGGCCCCGCAGTTGAGCCCTTCCACCTTGTCCTGCCAGCTGCCGCGCGCGGTGAGGATCAGGATCGGGCAGTTGATCCCCTGCGCGCGCCAGTGGCGCAGCAGGTCCAGCCCGTCGCCATCGGGCAGGCCGAGATCGAGGATCACCGCCGCCATGGAGTCGAGATCGGGCCAGTCCTCGCCCTGTTCGCGGCTGGTGGCCAGGTCCACTGCATAGCCCGCGCCGCGCAGCCGGTCGCCCAGGCGCGCGCCCAGCAGCGGATCGTCTTCTACCAGCAGCACGCGCATTGGCTGACTTTCAGGGTCGCAGGCTTCATGCGGGCCTGCCTAGGGCGCAAAACTGACAACAAGCTGCCAGTCTGACAAGTTGTTGTCAGCTTGGTGCGCCATGTGCCGCCCATGACCTGCCGCCACTCTTCCCCCATGCGGGCTCGGCTATTGGTGCCGGGACTGCTGCTCCTCAGCCTCGTCGCCTGCTCGGACTCGCCCCCGTCCGATGCCACCCCCGGCGGCGAGGCTGAACCTGCGGCGCAGGCGCTGGCAATCGAGACGGCCCCGGCCGAAGCGGCAAGCGAAGTGCCGCTGGGCAGCGTGCCGGGCCGCATTACCCTGCCGCCCGAAGCGCGTGTGGCGGTGACGCCGCCCTTCGCCGGCGTGGCGGTGCGGGTCTATGTGATCGAAGGGCAGACGGTGGCGCGCGGCGCGCCGCTGGCGCTGGTGCGCGCGGCCGAACCGATCGCCATCGGCGGCGACCTGGCCCGCGCCCGCAGCGAACTGACGCTGGCCGAGGCACAGGCCGCGCGAATGGGCCAGCTGGCCGAGGAAGGCATCGTTGCCCGCGCCCGCGCGCAAGAGGCAGAGGCGCGCTTGCAGCAAGCCCACGCTACCCTGGCCGAGACGCAGCGGCTGGCTGCCATGGCAGGCACCGGGCCGGATGGCACCATGACCCTGCGCGCACCCATTGCCGGGCGCGTGGCCCATGTCGGCATCGAGACCGGCAGCGGTGTCGATGGCATGGCCGCCCCCTTCGTGATCGAGGCGGCGGGGCCGTTGCGGATCGAGCTGCAACTGCCCGAACGGCTGGCGCAGCAGGTGCGACCCGGCATGGGCGTTTCCGTGCGTCTGCCCGGCAGCAGCGACGACAGCGCCATGGTGGGCGGGCAGGTGCTGACCGTGGCTCCTTCCATCGACCCGCAGACTCGTTCGGTCATGGCCGTGGCCACGTTCGGTGCGGCACCTGGCCTGGTGCCAGGCGCCAACGTGATGGTGACGATCGAGGGTTCGGGATCCGGCGAAGGCGTGTCGGTTCCCGCCGCCGCCGTTACCCGGATCGACGGCGAGGATCATGTCTTCGTGCGCGAAGGCACGGACTTCGCGCCGCGCCGCGTCACCGTGGTCGCCAATTCCGGAGGCCGCGCGGTGATTGCTGACGGGCTGACGGCGGGCGAGGTGGTTGCCATCAGTTCGATCACCGAACTCAAGAACGCCGCGGCGGAGTAGAGCCGGACATGCTGCGCGCTCTTGTCGAAAAGGCCCTCTCGCTGCGCCTCGCGGTGCTTGCCATCGCGGTGATCCTTGCGGGCGTGGGCGCATTGTCCTTCGCCCGGCTGCCGATCGACGCCTTTCCCGATATCAGCAGCACGCAGGTGAAGATCATCCTGCGCGCGCCAGGCATGACTCCGGAAGAGGTGGAAAGCCGCGTCATCACCCCGATAGAGATGGAGATGCTCGGCATCCCCGACCAGACCGTGCTGCGTTCGGTCGCCAAGTACGCGATTGCCGACATCACCATCGACTTTGCCGACGGCACCGACATCTACTGGGCGCGCCAGCAGGTGGGCGAGCGGCTGAACGCGGTGATGGCAGGCCTGCCATCGACCATCGAAGGCGGCATGGCGCCGATCTCCACCCCGCTGTCGGACATGTACATGTTCACGCTCGAAGGCCCGCAAAGTCTGGCCGAGAAGCGCCGCGTACTCGACTGGGTGATCCGCCCCGCGCTGCGCACCGTGCCGGGCGTGGCCGACGTCAACGCGCTGGGCGGCTTCGTCGAAACCTTCGAGGTGGCGCCGGACAATGCCGCGCTGGCAGCAGCGGGCCTGTCCACCGCCGACATCGCCGCCGCGGTCGACAGCGGCAACCGCAACGATGGCGCCGGGCGGCTGACTTCTGGCGAAGAGGCGCTGATCGTGCGTTCCACCGGGGCAATCCGCACGCTGGACGACCTTGCCAATACCGTGGTGCGGTCTGATGGCGGGGCGGTGATCCGGCTGGGCGACGTGGCCGAAGTGCGCAGCGGCAGCCTCACCCGCTACGGCGCGGTTACCATGAACGGCGAGGGCGAAGCGGTCGAAGGGCTGGTGATCGGCCTGCGCGGGGCGGACGCCTCGCAAGTGGTGGGCGGTGTCGAAGCGCGGCTGGAGGAGATCCGCCCAAGCCTGCCCGAAGGCATGAGCGTAGAGGTGTTCTACAACCGATCCGACCTGATCGAACGCGCCGTGGGGACAGTGGAGGAGGCGCTGCTGGAGGCGACCATTCTGGTCGTGCTGCTGCTGCTGCTGTTCCTGGGCGACATCCGCGCTTCGGTGATCGTCGCCCTGGCCTTGCCGATGGCGGCCCTGCTCACCTTCATCTTCATGCGTGCCATTGGCCTGACTGCCAGCCTGATGAGCCTGGGTGGCCTCGCCATCGCGGTGGGGATGCTGGTCGACGGCGCGGTGGTGGTGGTGGAAAACGTGGTCGAACGCCTGGCCGATCCGAAACACGCCAAGGCGGGCAAGGCGCGCAACATCCTGGTGGCCAGCGCCGAAGTGGCCAAGCCCGTGGCTTCGGGCCTCGCCATCATCGCCGTGGTGTTCCTGCCCCTGCTCACGCTGGAAGGGCTGGAAGGCAAGCTGTTCAGCCCCGTCGCGCTTACCATCGTGCTGGCCCTGCTGTCGGCGCTGCTGCTCTCGCTCACGCTGGTGCCGGTGGTGGCCTATTACCTGCTCAAGGTGAAGGAGGGGCACCACGAACCCTGGCTGATGCGCAAGCTGGCGCCGCGCTATCACGCGCTGCTGGGCGGGGCCTTCGCGCGCAAGAAGCTGGTCTATGGCATCGCCGGGGCATCGCTGCTGGTGACCGTGGGGGCCTATACCCTGACCGGCAAGACCTTCCTGCCGACGATGGACGAAGGCTCTATCGTGATGCAGCTGGCCAAGCTGCCTTCCGTCTCGCTCGACCATTCGCTGGATGGCGACGTGGCGGTGGAACAGGCGATCATGGACGAAGTGCCCGAAGTGCAGGCGATCATCGCCCGCGTGGGGTCTGACGAGATCGGGCTCGATCCGATGGGCCTCAACGAAAGTGACGCCTTCCTGCAACTGGCCCCGCGCGAGGAATGGCGGGTGGCGGACAAGCAATGGCTGGTGGACCAGATCCGCGCCGTCACCGCGCGTTTCCCCGGCATCGAGGCGAGTTTCACCCAGCCGATCGAGATGCGCACGTCCGAAATGCTCACCGGCGCGCGCGGCGACCTGGCGATCAAGCTCTACGGGCCGGACCTGGCCGAACTGTCGCGCCTGTCGGGCGAGATCCAGGCGCGGCTGGAAACCATCGAAGGCACCAGCGAGGCGATGACCGTGGCGAACGACACCGTCGACTACCTGCAACTGGATATCGACCGCGTTTCCGCCGGGCGGCTGGGGATGCCGGTGACCGACTTGCAGGACATGTTGCGCGCGCAGGTCGAAGGCGTGCGCGCGGGCGTGGTGGCCGATGGCAACCGCCGCGTGCCGATCGTGGTGCGCGGCGAAGGGCGCATGGCCGATACCCCGCAAGCCTTTGCCGACATGGTCTACCAGTCGCCATCGGGCCAGTTGCTGCGCGCCAGCGACGTGGCCGACATCAACCTGGTCGAAGGCCCGGTGAAGCTGGAGCACGAGAACGGCTCGCGCTTCGCCCTGGTGCAGGCTTTCGTGACCGGGCGTGACCTGGTGGGCTATGTCGAGGAAGCGCAGGCCGATATCGCGGCGAACGTGCAGCTGCCGCCGGGCTATCGCCTGGAATGGGGCGGCCAGTTCGAGAA
>JAGREI010000057.1 GCA_020446625.1 Erythrobacter sp. | reverse complement strand
AGACGCAGCCCGCGCCGCGCATGGCAATCGAGCCGAGCAGCAGCCAGGCCAGCAAGGCCAGCTGCCAGCCCGCGCCTGCCAGCCACACGCCCCAGGCACAGGGCCAGAACAGCAGCCACCAGCCGATCGGCCGGTCGAACCGCGCCAGCAGGGCATAGTCGCGCATGGGCTGCGGCAGGCGTTCGGCCAGCGACTTGTGCTGGCTGTCGGGAGTGATCGTGTTGACGGTCATGCGGATGCCTTACCCATCCCGTCATCCCGGCGAAAGCCGGGATCGCTCGCCGGGTGGCACCAGATCCCGGCTTTCGCCGGGATGACGGATGTGGTTAGAGGAAAGCCATGCCCGCTACCCCCGCCTGGCCGCCCAAGAGCGCCCCGCGCCTGTTCGTCGAGCAGCAACTGGGCGATGGCTTGCAGGTCACGATCGACGGGCCGCAGGCGCATTACCTCGCCCGCGTGATGCGCGTGGGGCAGGGCGATGCGGTGGTGCTGTGCGACGATGCGACCGGCGAATGGCTCGCCAGCGTCGCCGCTGCGGGCAAGCGCGATGTAACCTTGGCGGTGCAGCAGCGATTGCGCCCGCGCGAAGCGGTGCCCGATTTCTGGCTCTGCCCGGCGCTGCTGAAGAAGGACCGGTTCGACATGGTGCTGGAAAAGGCCACCGAACTGGGCGTGGCCATGATCCACCCGGTGATCACCCGGCGCTGCGTGGCGGACAAGTTGAACCCCGAACGCGCGCGCCAGATCGTTACCGAAGCCGCCGAACAATGCGCCCGCACCGCCTTGCCCGCCCTGGCCGAGCCGGTGAAGCTCGACATGATGCTGCGCGACTGGCCGGAGGACCGCCTGCTGTTCTTCGCGGACGAGGAGGGCGGCGCGCCCGCCGCCGAAGCATTCGCCTTCAGCAAGTTTCCCCAGCGCGGGGAGGGCCAGCACAAGGCCGCCGTGCTGATCGGTCCCGAAGGCGGGTTCGACCAGGCCGAACGCGAGGCCGTGCGCGCCTTGCCGCAGGCCCGCCCCGTGTCGCTCGGCCCGCGGATCCTGCGCGGGGAAACCGCCGCGCTGGCGGCCACCGCCCTGTGGATGGGGCTGGCGGGCGACTGGGCCGAAGACTGATTCCGCGCGGGCAAGGTCAATTTGCGGGTGGCGGATCGCAACCGATCCGCTAAATGCCCCACCAAGAGGAGAGGGCATGAGCACGCGTACCGCCAGCGACAAGGAAGAACGCCGCATCGAAAGTCGTGACCAGCTGGTCGCGCCGATGCAGAAGGGCGAGAAGCCCGCCGAACGCTGGCGCATCGGCACCGAGCACGAGAAGCTGGTGTTCCGCCTCGAAGACCACCGCGCCCCTTCCTATGACGAGCCCGGCGGTATCCGCGATATCCAGCTGGCCATGCAGAAGTTCGGCTGGCAGCCGGTGGAGGAAGGCGGAAACGTCATCGCCATGTCGGGCAGCGACGGCACGATCAGCCTCGAACCCGCAGGCCAGTTCGAGCTGTCGGGCGCGCCGCTGGAGACGCTGCACCAGACTTGCGCCGAAACCGGCCGTCACCTCGACCAGTGCCGTCAGGTGGGCGAACAGTTCGGCGTCGGCTTCGTCGGCCTTGGCATGTGGCCCGACAAGACCCGTGCAGAGCTGCCGGTGATGCCCAAGGGGCGCTATGCCATCATGATGCGGCACATGCCGCGCGTCGGCTCGCTGGGCCTCGACATGATGCTGCGCACCTGCACCATCCAGGTGAACCTCGACTATGCGAGCGAGGCGGACATGGCGAAGAAGTTCCGCACTGGGCTGGCGCTGCAACCGCTGGCCACCGCGCTGTTCGCCAATTCGCCCTTCACCGAGGGCAAGCCCAACGGCTTCCTCTCGTTCCGCAGCCATATCTGGAGCGATACCGATCCGCAGCGCACCGGGATGCTGCCCTTCGTGTTCGAGCAGGGTTTCGGCTACGAACGCTATGTCGACTACATGCTCGACGTGCCGATGTACTTCGTCTTCCGCGACGGGAAATACATCGACGCCGCCGGGCAGAGCTTCCGCGACTTCCTCAAGGGCGAACTGCCCGCGCTGCCGGGCGAATTGCCGCTGGAAAGCGACTGGATTGACCACCTTTCCACCGCCTTCCCCGAAG
>JAGREI010000411.1 GCA_020446625.1 Erythrobacter sp. | reverse complement strand
GAACATGTAGAACCGGCGGTGCGCCAGGTCGATCAGCACCGCCTGGTCGGGCGAGTAGGGGCCGCGATCCCAGCGCAACCACGGCGTGCCGTAGTATACCGCCAGGGTTACGGCCATCACCAGCCACTTGAAGCGGCGGAACGTCCCGTCAATGCGCTTGGGATGAACCTTTGCGCGCGATTGGTAGGTGCCTAGCAGGCTGTGGTGCAGGTGTGGGTCAGGGCTGTTCATCTGTCTCGCCAAGAGGAGTTGCATCGCTGGCGGTGGCAGGTTCGGCTGCCACCTCCACGAAGTCTTCGCCCCCCCCGAGCGAATGGACATAGGCCGCGAGCATCCGGATGGTTGCCGGATCGAGGCGTTCGCCCCAGGCCGGCATCACCCCGTGACGCGGATTGGTGACCTGCGCGCGCACCTGCTCAACCCCGCTGCCGTAAAGCCAGATGGCATCGGCCAGGTTGGGTGCGCCGAACTGGCGCAGCCCGGTGCCGTCCGCCCCGTGGCAGATGGCGCAGTTGTTGGCATAGATCTCGGCCCCGGCGGCGCTGGCCTGGCCCTGGCCGCTGAACGACAGCACCTGCTGCGCCACGGCGGTGATCTGCGCGGAATCGAGCATCCCGTCGCGCCCGAAGGCGGGCATCAGGCTGGTGCGCGTGGCACTGTCACCCGGCTGGCGGATGCCATGAGTCAGCGTCTGCTCGATCTCGGTCAGGTTGCCGCCCCACAGCCAGTCGTCGTCGTTGAGGTTGGGATAGCCCGGCGAACCCGCCGCGCCCGCGCCGTGGCACTGCACGCAGTGCATCTGGAAGGCGGCGCGGCCGCCGGCCACGGCCTGCTGCATCAGTTCGGGATTGTTCGGCAGCTGTTCGATCGGAGTGGCCGCCAGTGCCGCCATCAGCGGTGCGCGTTCGCTTTCGATCCGGGCCTGTTCATCGGCCAGCTGGCCGCGGCTCGACCAGCCGAAATAGCCTTCCGTGGCGCTCTGCAAGCCCGGCAGGGCGGGGTAGAGCACGACATAACCGAAGGCCCAGACCACGCAGGCATAGAAAGACCACAGCCACCAGCGCGGCAGCGGGGTGTTCAGTTCCTCGATGCCATCCCATTCGTGGCCGACGAATTCGGTGCCGGTGGGCTCGTCAATGCGCTTGTTACCCATCGTTCTCGTCCTTGAAGATCATGTTGGCCGCATCCTGGTGGTGGCCCCTGGCGCCGGGGCGGAAGGCCCACAGCGCGAAGAAACCCCACAGCGCGAACATTGCAATCAGGCCCCAGCTGTCAGCCAGGTGGCGAAGCAGGTCGTAGGTCGAATGGTCGCTCATCGGCCGTGCTCCGATGCCAGTTCTTCCTGCGCCGCCGCGCCGTTGACGTCGACCATGGTGCCCAGCACCTGGAGGTAGGCCACCAGCGCATCCATTTCGGTGACGCGCGCCGGGTTACCGTCGAAATCGCGCAGCTGCACGCCGGGATAGCGTTCGGCCAGGTCACCGGCGGTGACGCTGGGATCGGCCTGCGCCATCATGTCG
>JAGREI010000410.1 GCA_020446625.1 Erythrobacter sp. | reverse complement strand
CTGCGCGCCAATGACCGGATGTATTACGAACTGATGCTGCACGCTCGCAAGCGGGGCTGCACCCGGTTCGATTTCGGCCGCAGCAAGACCGGGAGCGGGGCCTATTTCTTCAAGAAGAACTGGGGCTTCGATCCGGAACCTCTATCCTATTCTAGCTTGACTGCGCCGGGCCATGAGGTGCGCGATGCCGATCCCACCAGCGCCCGGCACCAGAGCCGCATCGCGCTGTGGAAGCGCCTGCCGCTGCCGCTGGCCAACCGGCTTGGCCCTCTGATCGCCCGTGGTCTGGGCTAGGGGGCCGGGATGAATGGCGAGATCCTCTTCCTTGCCCACCGTCTGCCGTTCCCGCCTGATCGCGGCGACAAGATCCGTTCGCACCATGTGCTGAAGGCGCTGGCGCAGATCGCGCCGGTGCATGTGGGTTGCCTGGCGGAAACGCCTGCCGATTTCGATCATCTGGGCGAACTGGAAGCACTGGCTGCCAGCTGGTCAATGCCGCGCCGCGCCAGGTCGCTGCCGTTGGCCGGGCTGGAGGCGCTGTGGCGCGGGGAGCCGGTAAGCATGGCCGCCTTCCGTAGCGCCAAACTGGCGCACTGGGTGCGGCAGGTGCTGGATACGCGCGACATTTCCGCGATTTACGTCTTCTCCGGCCAGATGGGGCAATATGTCCCGGCGGATTTCCGGGGGCGGCTGGTGGTGGACCTGGTGGATGTCGATTCGGCCAAGTTCGACGCCTATGGCGCCGGCGGCAAAGGGCCGCGTGCCTGGATCGACCGGCGCGAAGGGAAGCTGCTGCGCAAGGTCGAGGCCGAGCTGGTCCGCCGCGCCGATTGCACCTTGCTGGTGAGCGAGGCGGAGGCCGACTTGCTGCGGAGCCGGGTGGAGTTCCCCGGCAATATCAGCGCCTTGCGCAATGGCATCGATTGCCTGGCCTACGATCCCGCCAAGGTGCTGCCACATCCCGCGCTCGATCCGGCCACGGGGCCGCACGTGGTCTTCACCGGGCAGATGGACTACGCGCCCAACGTCGCCGCGGTGGAGCGGTTCGCGAGGCAGGTGCTGCCGCGATTGCGCGAGGCATTTCCCACGGCACAGTTCCACGTTGTCGGCCGCGCGCCCACCGCCGCTGTGCAGGTGCTGGGGCGCGAACCGGGCGTCACTGTCTGGGGTGAAGTGCCTGACGTAAAACCCTTTCTTGCCGCTGCCCAACTTGTCACCGCGCCGCTGACGATTGCTCGGGGCGTGCAGAACAAGGTGCTGGAAGCCATGGCGATGGAGTGCTGCTTGCTGCTCACCCCCGAAGCCGCCACCGGCATTGAGGCGCGGCATGGCGAGCATTTCGCCGTGGCCGCAAGCGACGATGAGCTGGTGGCGCAGGCATCCGCCTTGCTTGCCAGCGCGGAAGACCGGTGGATCATCGGCAAGGCGGCGCGGCGGTTCGTGCTCGAAGGCATGAGCTGGCAGGCCACGCTGGCGGGGCTCGAAACGATCCTGAGCGGGGTTGAACGCCCCGCAGGCGCGCGCAATGCAGCTTGAACTCGCCCTTCCGCGCCGCGCCCTGCTGGCAGAACGGATCGCACCCCAATGGCGCGCGCCGCTGCTGAAGCTGGCGCTGGCCTGGGCCACGCTGTTCGCGCTGTTTGCGCGCGACTGGGCGGCCATGGCTTCGCAGTGGTGGGACAGTTCGACCTACAACCATGTGCTGGTGGTCCCTGCGATCCTGGCCTGGCTGGTGTGGCAGCGCGCGCCGCAGCTGGCGCGGTTGACGCCGCAAGCCTGGTGGCCGGGCGTGGGGCTGACGGTGGGGGCGCTGTTCGTCTGGCTGCTGGGCGATATCTCCGGCACCGCCACGCTCAACCAGCTGGGGGTGGTCGCGGCCATGCAGGCCAGCACCATCGCCATCCTGGGGCCGCGCGTGGGCTGGGCCTTGCTGTTCCCGCTCGCCTATGCGCTGTTCCTGGTGCCGATCGGGGACGAGCTGGTGCCGGTCCTGCAAATGGTCACCGCCGAGATTACCATCTGGCTGACCCACCTCAGCGGCGTGCCTGCCGAGATCGAAGGGGTGTTCATCGATACGCCCGTGGGGCTGTTCGAGGTGGCGGAAGCCTGTTCGGGCGTGAAGTTCCTGGTCGCCATGGTGGCGCTGGGCGCGCTGGTGGCGCATGTCTGCTTCCGTTCGTGGACCCGGCGGTTGCTGTTCATGGTGGTGGCCGTGGTGCTGCCGATCCTGGCCAATGGCGTGCGCGCCTGGGGGACGATCTACATCGCCCAGTCGCGCGGGGTGCAGTTCGCCGCCGGGTTCGACCATGTACTGTACGGGTGGTTCTTCTTCGCGCTGGTGATGGCGGCGCTGCTGGCGATCAGCTGGCGCTTCTTCGACCGGTCGTTTGACGATGCCTTCATCGACGGCAAGGCGCTGGCCCTGGCGAGCTGGCCGCGGCGGCTTGAACGCTGGAACGGCAAGGGCAGGGTGGTGCTGGCCGCGCTGACCGCCACGATGCTGGCAATGCTGGCCTGGTCGCATGGCGCGCGCGGGGTGGAAGCCCCCATGCCGCCAGTGATCGACTTGCCCGAAGTTCCCGGTTGGCAACGCACCGCCATCGACCACGGCTATCCCTGGGAGCCGCGCATGGGCGGGGCGGATCACCGCCTGATTGCCAGCTATGCCGATGGCCAGGGCCACCGGGTCGACGTCGCCTTCGCGCTCTACGGCGCGCAGGAGGAAGGGCGCGAGGCGGGCGGTTTTGGCGAAGGCGCCTTGCCGTCCGACAGCGACTGGCGCTGGCTTTCACCCGCCCCGGCACCGCTGGGCGGCGAGGGCGACCGCTTGCAGGCGCTGGGCATTCACCAGCGCGTGGCCTGGACCTGGTATCGCCACGGCGACTGGACCGGCAGCAGCCGCGCCCGGCTGAAGCTGGCGAACGTGGCCGACAGCCTGACCTTTACCGCGCGCCCCACCATGACGCTGATCCTCTCTGCCGAAGATACCGACCAGCAGCAGGCCGAGGCAGTCCTCGCAGCTTTCGTGCAATCCGTCGCTCCCCTGCCGGAGTGGATGGACGGCATTGCCATGCCCCGCTAGGCGCGCAGCATGTGCGGGATCGCGGGCCTATTCCATTGCGGCACGATCAAGCCGGTCGATCCCCAGCGGATCGAGCGGATGACCGATGTGCTCGCCCATCGCGGGCCTGACGGTTCGGGCGTCTGGACCGCGCCCGGCGTGGGGCTGGGTCATCGCCGCCTGTCGATCATTGACGTCGCCGGATCGCCGCAGCCGATGGCATCGCCCAGCGATCGTTCGATGATCGTGTTCAACGGCGAGATCTACAATTACCGCGAACTGCGCCGCGAGCTGGAAGCGGGCGGGGTGCAGTTCCGCACCGATGGCGATACCGAGGTGATCCTCGCCGCCTACGAGCAATGGGGCACCGATTGCCTGCGCCGCTTCAACGGCATGTTCGCCTTTGCCCTGTATGACCGGCACAGCCGCAGCCTGTTCCTGGCGCGTGACCGGTTCGGGGTGAAGCCGCTGTTCCTGGCCGAGCTGTCCGACGGATCGCTCGCCTTCGCCAGCGAGTTGAAGGGCCTGCTCGCTCACCCGCTGCTGCGCCGCGAGGTGAATGCCCGCGCGGTGGAAGACTACATGGCCTGGGGCTATGTCCCCGATCACACCTCCATCCTGCAAGGCGTCTCCAAGCTGCCTGCGGGCCATTGCCTGCTGCTGCACCACGACAAGGGCGTGCCTGCGCCGCAGCAGTACTGGGACATCAGCTTTGCCAATCGGCACAAGGGCAAGCCCGCCGATCTGGAAGCCGAGCTGTTGCACCACCTGCAAGCGGCCGTCACCAGCCGCATGGTGGCCGACGTGCCGCTGGGCGCCTTCCT
>JAGREI010000056.1 GCA_020446625.1 Erythrobacter sp. | reverse complement strand
GGGTGGATCGAGGCCAGTTCGGGCGCCATCTGCAACCAGCCGTCGATCATCGCCCGCGCATAGGCGCGGCGTTCCTGCGGGTCGCCGGGCGTCTCGCCGGGGAAGGGGGCGAAGTTCTGCGCCTCGTACCAGCGGATCGCGGTCATCCCCGGTGCGCTGGCCAGCAAGCGATGGAAGATCGTGCTGCCGGTGCGCGGCAGGCCCAGGATGATCCCGGCGACTTCCACCTGTTCGTCGAGGATTTCGGGATGGCGGGCGATGTCGGCCACCATGCGCAGGCGGCTGGCCAGGCCCTTCACGATCACCTCGGTCTGCCCGGCAAAGCCTGCCGGGGTGAGCCTCGCCTCGCGATTGGCGGCCCCGATGTACTGGTCCATCGGTTCGATGAACCACTCGTCGCCAAAGTCGGATAGCCCGGTGCGTTCGCGCGCCTGCTGCAACAGGGCATCACGGTTGAACAGGGCCTGGTCCTCGGCTTTCATGATCGCTTCTCCCGGCCGCAGACTAGGGTGCTGCTGGCGCAATCACAATACGATATGTTGGCAGAATTGGCTTCCTGACCACAGCAACTCGCAAAAATATCGCAGCAGACTTACGAAAAATGCCGACACCCCTGCTGGGGGTGCCGGCATCTTCGAAACAGTCAGGCTGATCGGGTGGCGATCAGGCGGCCAGTTCCACCGGCTCGGGCGGGAATACCGCCGGCTGGCCCGGATCGTAGACGCGCGTGAGCAGGCCGATGAACGCCTTGTCGGTCAACGGATCGGTGGGCACCTCGAAGGTTTCGCCACGCTGGCGCAGGTCCGCGATCAGCATGTCGATCGCCTGTTCGTTGGTGATATCGTCGGTGTGATCGAGCGCGCGCTTCAGTTCGCTGAAGTCCTTGTAGATGTCGGCGCCCCAGTGGACGAGGAAACGGAATTCCTCTTCGGGGATCTGCTGGATCACCTTGCCATCGGTGGTGATGCGCCAGCCGCCTTCGACCTGGGGATCGGCTTCCATCAGCGAGTTGATGGCCAGTCCTTCGGGACGACGCATGGCCGCCGGGCCGCAGCTTTCGGCGGTGTGGAACATCATCTCGTTCTCCACCACCACGGCGCGACCCCACATCGGGGCATGGATCTGCTTGGGCTGGTTGTGCGGGCCTTCGGGCCAGTAGTTGAAGCCGCCGCCGACCTTGCCCTTGTAATACCAGGTGATGACCTGCGCCTTGCGCGCCTGCCAGTGCTTGAACAGGCCGGACTTGACCATGGTGTTCATCAGCCACACCGGCGTGCTCTGGTAGGAGATGCCGCGGAAGCGGGTGGCATCGACGTGGGGGCTGCCGCCGCCCGAGCACGGACCCTGGATATTGAACAGCATGTTCTCGGGGGTGGCGTAGGGGGCGTTCCAGTAGCCGCGCACCAGGTCGAGGAACTTCTTGTTGAAGAAGCAGTCCTCCAGCTCGGGGTGCAGCATGGTGTGCGCCTGGGCGAAATAGCCGCGGAACACCGGGCTGAGGAACATGTCCCAGGTGGGCGTGAAGCCTTCGGGCACCGAGCCCGAGGTGGTGGCGACCACTTCCTCAGGCGACTTGAAGTGCTGGGCGAGGATCAGCGACCAGGGGCCGTTCTCGCGCACCACATTCAGCATCCGGTCGTGCTGATCCGGCGTGAAGGCATTCTCGATCACCTGGGGGTCGGCCACCGGCCGGAAAACGTCAGCGATACTGGACATCAATCCTGCTCCATTGTCGCACTCCGCATCCTGGTGCGGAGGAATTGTGAATGTGTTCCCGATTACACCAACAACCCGCCGCGAATCGGTAATGACCGCAGCTGGCGTTCCGTGTCATAGAAGTATGCACTCACTTACATAGAAGTGCAATGGCTGTTGCGGCGGATGGAGGCCGTCAGGCGGCGGGCGTCACGTCGTCCGGCCCCCAGAAGGCGCGCAGGCTGGTGATGCGGCCCTGGTTGTCGAAGCGGCAGACGTCGATCGAGCGGATCTTCAGGCGCGGGCTGTCGGGTGGGGTGAACTCCACGTCGAAAGCAAAGGCCGCTTCGTTGGCGTGCGATCCGCGGAATTCGCCCAAAGGCGCAATGTGCGCCGCGAAGGCGACCGAATTGGCGAACCATTCGACGATCTCGCCGCCGCGCTTGGCCGGGGTGCCGACGGGGTCCTCGATCACGGCATCGGGTGCGAACAGGGCGACGATGCCCGCTGCATCGCCCGCATTGGTACGGTCGACATAGGCTTGCAGCGCGGCCTTCATCATGGCCTGGCTTGGCCCTGTTGCGGGTGCCTGTTGGGTCATTGCGTCATCCCTGTTCCTGGCCCGCGCCCAGCAGGGACGGCAGCTGCGTTTCGAGAAAGGTCATCAGCGCCCGCTGGCCGGGGCTGGGGGGGGACTTGGCGCGGTGCAGCAGCCAGAGCGGGCAGTCGTGGCGGCTTTCCGGCTCCGCCAGGCGTTCCAGCATGGGCTCGGCATCGGCTGCGAAGCACCACAGGTGCGCTTCGCCCATGCCGTGCAGCACGGCCTGCTTGAGCTGGTCCCAGCTGTTGAAGCGGGGAAGGCCGGAGGCTTCCGCCTCGTCCCCCACCGGGTTGGCGGAAGTCCACTGGCCGGGAATGGCGGCCTCGATCTCGCGCCCCCAGCCCAGTTGCTGGTGCTGCCTACCACCGCGCCGCCCGTAGCGCGCCTGCGACAGCGTGGCGATCTTCGTCCCCGCCAGGCGACGCGGTGGCTGGCGGACCAGCGCAATCGCCAGGTCGGCCCGCCGCTGCGACAGTGCTTCCAGCGGATCGGGCAGGCCCACCACCTCGATCACCGTTGCCGGTGCCTGCTGCTGGAAACGGTCGAACAACTGGAGAAATTCGGCAGCCAGCCCGGCGCTGCTGGAAATCCGAATCGTCTCGCGCCGTGGCTGGTCGGCGGTGAGCGCCCGCAGCAGGGCCGTTGCTTCGGCTTCCATCCGGGCGGCCGTCTCCAGCAGCCTTTGCCCGGCCTGGGTGGGCTCTGGCCCGAACGGCGTTTCCTTGAACAGGGCGACTCCCAACGCCGCCTCCAGCGCATCGATGCGCCGCCCCACCGTGGTGCGGTTGACCCCCAGTTGCGTGCCTGCAAGCGTGTAGGATCCGGCGCGCACGGCGGTGAGGAAGATCCTGAGGTCGCTCCACTCCATGGCCGTGCATTATTGCACATTATCTGTGCACGACAAGAATCTTCGCCTCTGGCTACGATTTCTGCTAGTCAGAGGTCAGCCACGCGAGACAATGCGTAGAGAATCCATGGAGAGGCAGTAATGGCCAAGACGGAAGAATATGGGCTGGGCGAATTCGCCTTTGCCCGCGGCTGGTTCATGATCGGCACCGCCGACGAAGCGACCCGCACCCCCAGTTCGATGCGCTATTTCGGCAGGGACCTGGTGCTTTATCGCGGCGAGTCCGGCCAACCCTATGTCTGCGACGCCTACTGCCCGCACATGGGGGCGCACCTGGCCAAGAACACCACTTCCTATATCGTGCGCGACGGCGAACAGATGGAAGGCGAGAACATCCGCTGCCCGTTCCACGGCTGGCGCTTCGGCCCCGATGGCGGCTGCAACCACATCCCCTATTCCGACTTCACTCCCAAGGCGGCCAAGCTGCGCTTCTACCCGGTGATCGAGCGCGCCGGCATCCTGTGGATGTGGCACGACCCCGAAGAGGGTGAGCCCGATATCGAGCTGGCCAATTTCGGCGGCCATTACGGCGAGCCCGGCTGGGTGGAATGGAAGGTCGACTACATGGGCGACCTTGGTGTCCACCCGGTGGAGATCATCGACAACATGGCCGATTTCGGCCACTTCACGCCGATCCACGGTGCCACGGACTGGCAGTATTTCGCCAACGAATTCAAGGGCAGCGAGATCCACCAGTACTACAGCGCCGGCCACCGCACGCTGACCGCCAATCCCGACGACATGCTGGTGCTGGATACCTGGTACGAAGGGCCGGGCTTCCTCCAGTCGGAAATGGCCGGAACCTTCGACAGCTTCATCATGATCGCCAACACGCCGATCGAGGAAGACAAGGTGCGCGCCTGGCACGGCCTGATGGTGAAGGTGCATGACGGCAGCCGCGAGACCACCGACGAGGATCGCGCCAACGCGCTCGCCTATCAGGAAGGCAGCCGCCTGGCCTTTGCGCAGGACGTCGAGATCTGGGCCAACAAGCGCGCCTGCCTCAACCCGCTGGCGATCCCCAAGGACGGGCCTTACGGCAAGGTGCGCCAGTGGTATCGCCAGTTCTTCCACCCGCGTGCAATGACCGCGGAAATGCAGGCGCGTTCGAACGGCCTGCACGTGACGCTCGACAAGCGGGTGGACAAGAGCGCGGCCTGAGCCGCGCCGCGACTGGAGAGGCCGGATGGCAACATTTCCCGAAGGCTGCACGCTGTTGTTCGGCGGCAGCGGCGGCATCGGCAGCGGCGTGGCGCGCACCTTTGCCGAGAGCGGCAGCGACGTGGCGGTGGTCTACCGACGCAATCGCGAGCCCGCCGAACAGGTGGCCGAGCACGCCCGCACGCTGGGCCGCAAGGCCAGCACCCATGCCGCCGATGTCACCGATGCGGCGCAGGTTGCGGCAGCGGTGGCGGCGGCGATTGCCGAGCACGGGCGCGTACACACCGTGGTCTGGGGCGCAGGGCCGCTGGTCAATCAGCGTTACCTGGCCGAAACCCCGATGGAAGAATGGCGCCACGCCTTCGAGGTGGAAGTCCACGGCTTCTTTGCTGCCATGCAGGCGGCGATCCCGCACATGCGCGAACAGGGCGGCGGCAGCTTCGTGACGCTGGGTTCCGCCGGGCATGACTGGTGGCCTGCCAAGGATGGCATGTCGGTGGCGGTCAAGGCGTCGAACGAACAGCTGGTGAAGGGCATCGCCAAGGAAGAAGGCAAGCACAACATCCGCGCCAATTCGGTGCTGGTGGGCGTGATCGATGCGGGGCAACTGCACGAACTGACGCGGCAGGGCCAGCTGGACGAGACCTGGGTCACCGAAACGCACAAGCTGCTGTGCCTCAAACGCTGGGGAACCCCGCCGGAGATTGGCCACGCTTGCGTCTACTTCGCATCTGACGAAGGATCCTACACCACCGGGCAATCGATCTCGGTTGCCGGCGGCTTCGGGGTCTGACGCGGTGGCGGTAGTCCGCTGGCACCTGCTGGCACTGGCCTGCGCTGCGGCAACGGCATCCTGCGCTCACCTGCCGCCCGCTGCGGGATCGCTCGCCGCGCTGGAGCCGACCGGGACGGTAGATCCGGCGTTCCAGTCGTACAATGTCGAGATGGTCGAGGTTACCGGCGGCCGGTTCTGGGCACCCTACGGCGGGCCTGCGGGCGAGGTCTATCGCCAGCGTCCTGCCGCAGACCTCGCCAACCCGCGCCTGCGCCAGCTCGCGCGCAACTTGGGGCCGGTCTATGTCCGCGTCAGCGGCACCTGGGCGAACAACACCTACCTGCCAGCCGAGGGCGAAACGGTTACCGCACCGCCCGCCGGGTTCCAGCAGGTGCTGACCCGCGACCAGTGGCGCGGCGTGGTGGATTTCACCCGCGATGTGGGTGCGCAGATCGTCACCAGTTTCGCGGTCAGCGGGGGAACCCGCGACGGCGATGGCGTGTGGCAGCCGGAACAGGCGCAGCGCCTGCTCGACCTCACCCGCGAGGCGGGCGGCACCATCGCGGCGGCGGAGTATTTCAACGAGCCCAATTTCGCCATGCTGGGCGGCGTGCCTGCGGGGTACAACGCGGCGGACTATGGCCGCGATTTCGGCCTGTTCCACCACTGGGCGCGCAGCCAGGCACCGCAGATGCTGATCCTGGGACCGGGCAGCGCGGGCGAAGCGGCGCTGGTGGGCGAAGGCGCGAGCCTGCCGCCGGGCAGCGGCTTGCTGTCGAGCGAAAGCCTGCTCGATGCCATGCACGACGACGTCGATGCGCTGTCCTATCACCACTATGGCGCGGTCTCGCAGCGGTGCGGGGCGATGATGCCCACGGTTGCCAACCGGGATGCGGCGCTGACCGATGCCTGGCTCGACCGCACCTTGCTGGACTATCGCTTCTACGCGGCGCTGCGCGATCGCCATGCGCCCGGCAAGCCGATGTGGCTGAGCGAGACGGCGCAGGCGGCCTGCGGGGGCAGCCCTTGGGCATCGACCTTCCTCGACAGCTTCCGCTACCTCAACCAGCTGGGCAGTTTGGCGCAGCAGCGCGTGCAGGTGGTGATGCACAACACGCTGGCGGCGTCGGACTATGCCCTGCTGGACGAAGACAGCTTCGATCCGCGGCCCAACTACTGGGCGGCGGTGCTGTGGCACCGGGTGATGGGGACAACCGTGCTTGCGCCTCCGACCGGCATGGCGCCGGGCCTGCGCGTGTTTGCCCAGTGCCTGCCGCAAGGGCAGGGCGGGGTGGGGCTGCTGGTCCTCAATCCGACCGACGCCGCAATCAACTATGATCCGGGCCAGCCCACGCGGCTGTGGCTGCTTTCGCCTGCCGACGACCAGCTGGAAGACTTGCTGGTAAACGGCCATGCGCCGCAAGCCGATGCCAGTGGTATGCTGTCGGGCCTCGATCCCGTGGCGAGCAGCGGCCCGGTGAGCATTGGCGCGCGTTCGATCGCCTTCATGGCAGTCGATGCCGCACACAATCCGGCCTGCCGCTAAGGCAGCGCCAGCGGGAGGAGGAAGACCGCGATGGTAAAGGTTCTGCTGGATTCGCCCGCCACCGGCGTAGTCGTTACTGGCGGCGCATCGGGGATCGGGCTGGCGACGGCCCGCGCGCTGGCCGCCGTGGGGCGTCCGGTCGCCTTGTGGGATATCAACGCCGAAGGCGCCCAGGCGGCAGCGGCGGAAATTGCCTCGACCTTCGGCGTCGCTGCCGTGGGGCAGGCGGTGGACCTGCGCGATCCGCAAGGCATCTCGCCCGCCGTGGCCCCCGCCCGCGCGGCGATCGGGCCGATTGGCGGGATCGTGCATTGCGCGGGGACTGCCGCGATCACCGGGCTGGAAGGCATCACGCCGGAAAACTGGGACGCCGGCATGGCCCTGCACGCGCGTGCAGTCGTGCTGCTGACGCAGGCGTTCATGGATGACCTCAAGGCCAATCCTGGCAGCGCCGTGGTGGCGCTCGCCTCGATCAACGCCACCTTCGGCAACGGGATGATCCCGATCTATACCGCCGCCAAGGGAGCGGTGCTGTCGCTGGTGCGATCAATGGCGGACGAACTGGCGCCCCATGGAGTGCGCATCAACACTGTCAGCCCCGGCATCATCGACACCCCGATCCTGGGCGAAGCGCGCGACGGGATGGAAGCCGCCTATGGCCGCCGCGTGCTGCTCGGCCGGTTTGGCCAGGCAGACGAGGTGGCCCGCGTGGTGCGCTTCCTGCTGTCCGACGAGGCGAGCTATGTCACCGGGGCGGAGATCCTGGTCGACGGCGGGATCCTGCATTCGCAGCGACCCTGAGGGCAATCAGCCGCCGCCGTGGATGATCGCCGGATCGCCGCTGTGCATGGCCCAGATGGCCAGGCGCCGGACGATCCGCCAGCCGCCCTCGCGCCGTTCCCATTGGTCGATATATTCGCCGCAGGTATCGAACACTGGCCCCAGCGGATCGTCGGCGCGCTGGTGCCGCGCCTGGACATAGGCGCGCGACACGGCCCTTGCGCCGGAGAAATCCACCGCAACGCTGCCGATCAGGTGCTGGGTGGGGCCGCAGGCATCGAGATAGCGGCGCATGTTGGCTTCCAGCGCAGGCAGGCCCTGCCGCTCGGTTCCGTCGCCATAGTCGAAGGTGACGTCTGGCGCGAAGACCGTGTCGAGCTGGTTCCACGCCTTGCCATCGATCACGCGGGCGAAGCGGGCCAGCCCGTCGCGGATCGCGCGTTCGTCGATCAGTTCCTGCAATGACGACATGCATTCTCCTCCCGATCGTCAGGCGTCAGCGAAGCTTACCACCGCACGCAATGCCGCGCCCGATTTCATCAGCGCGAAGCCTTCGTTCACCCGTGCGATGGGCAGTCGGTGAGTCACCAGTTCATCGAGGTTGAGGCGTCCCTCGACATAGTGATCGAGCAGGCCGGGCAGTTCGCTACGTCCCTTCATGTTGCCCATGAAGCTGCCCTTGACCGTGCGCCCCAGCTGGAGGTTGAACGGCACGATCCGCATCACCTCGCCATCGGGTGGCACGCCCAGCACGGTGCAGCAGCCGCAGCCGATCCGCGATGCTTCGAAAGCCTGTTGCATCAATGCCGAATGACCGACGCATTCGAAGGTATAGTCCGCCCCGCCGCCAGTCAGCACCTGGATCTGCGCCACCGGATCGCCATCGGCGGGATCGACGAAGTGGGTGAGGCCGAAGGGCCGGGCCTGCTCCGCCCGCGCGGGATTGATATCCACGCCGATGATCTGGCTGGCACCCGCCAGCCGCGCGCCTTGCACCACGTTGAGCCCGATACCGCCAAGGCCGAACACCGCGACGCTGGCCCCGGCATGGACATGCGCGGTCCTGGTCGCCGCACCCACGCCGGTGGCCACAGCGCAGCTGATCGTGCAGGCGAGGTGGAAAGGCACGTCCTGCCGGATCTTCGCCACGCTGCGTTCGCGCATCACCACGAAGCGGGCCAGCGCGCCCACCCCGGTGTAGGAGGAAACCGGCTGGCCGTTCAGCGAGAAGCGCGGTTGCGGTGCGGCGATCTCGGCCAGCCATGCCTCGCACAGGTTGGTCTTGCCCGACCGGCAATTGCCGCACTCGCCGCATTCCCCGATCCCCAGCGGCACCACGTGATCGCCCACCGCCAGGCTGGAAACGCCTTTGCCCACTTCGCGCACCACGCCAGCACCTTCGTGGCCCACCACCACCGGGAAGGGATAGGGCGCGGCCTTGCCTTCGATCTGGCTGAGATCAGTGTGGCACAGCCCGCATGCCATGATCTCGATCAGCACTTCGTCGTCGCGCGGACCGTCGAGGTCGAGCAGTTCCAGCCGCAAGGGTTCGCCGGGAGCATGGCAGACCATGGCTTCCACTTTCATGCGCGTAGCCTCCCTAGAATTCGGCGGGCTGGAGCGGGGCGAAGCCGAGGATCATGTCGGCCGCCTTCTCCGCGATCATGGCCACCGGCATGGCGGTATTGGCACCCGGCAAGTTGGGCATGACCGAGGCATCGACCACCCGCAGCCCTGCGATCCCGTGGACGCGCAGTTCGGCGTCGACCACGGCCATGGGGTCTGACCCCATCCGTGCGGTGCCGACCGAGTGGTAATCGGCCTCCGCCGTCGCGCGCACATAGGCGTCGATCTGCTCGTCGCTTTCGACCTCGGGGCCGGGGGCGAGTTCGTCGCCGCGAAAGTCGTCGAAGGCGGCCTGCTGGAACACCTTGCGGGCGATGCGCACCCCTTCGCGGATCACCCGGCGATCGTTCTCCGTAGCGTTGTAGTTCTGGTCGATCGCCGGCGGCGCGTCGGGATCTTTGCTGGCCAGCGTCACCGATCCGCGCGATTGCGGGCGGGCGACGTTGATGTGAGCATAGAAGCCGTGGATCGGCACCATCTTCTGCCCGTTGTGGCTGAACAGCGCCATGATCAGCAGCATCTTGATATCGGGCTCGTCCAGCGCCGGATCGGACTTGACGAAGCTGGCCACCGACATGCCCGATTCCGCCAGCGGGCCGGTGTTGAACAACAGGTATTGCCCCATGGCCACCACGCCGCGCAGCGGGTTGAGATAGCGCAGCATGGAAAGCGGCTTGGTCGACTTGTAGCGCACATGCGCGGCCATGTGGTCTTGCAGGTTCTGGCCCACGCCGGGCAGGTCGTGGACCAGGTCGATGCCATGGTCGGCCAGGTGCGCTGCGGGGCCGACGCCCGACAGCATCAGCAGTTGCGGCGTGTTGATCGCGCCCGCCGAAAGGATCACTTCGCGCGCGGCCGTGGCCACCTTGTCCATCCCATCGTGCCGGAACGCGATGCCGCTGGCACGCTTGCCGTCGAACAGCACCTGGCGGCTGGCCGCGCCGGTCAGCACGGTGAGGTTGGGTCGGCCCAGCACCGGCTTGAGATAGGCGGAGGAGGCGCTCGAGCGCTTGCCCTTGCCCACGGTCAGGTCGACCGCGCCGAAGCCTTCGCGGCTGGCGCCGTTGAGATCCGGGTTGCGCGGATAGCCCGCCTGTTCGCCTGCCGCGACAAAGGCGCGGGCGAAGGGATGGTCCTGCGTGGCGCGAGTCACCTGCACCGGCCCGCCCTTGCCGTGCCACTGGTCATCGCTGGGCAGGTAGTTCTCCAGCTTGCGGAAGTAGGGCAGCACTTCCGCGAACGACCAGCCGCGATTGCCCGCCTGCGCCCAGCCGTCATAGTCTGAATGGAACCCGCGATCGTAGACCATGCCGTTGATCGAGGAGCCGCCCCCCAGCACCTTGCCGCGCGGCGAACAGAGCGAGCGGCCATCGAGGTGCGCCTGCGGGGCGGACATGTAGCGCCAGGCGTGGCTGCCGCTCATCATGATCGGCAGCAGTCCGCCGGGCGCGCGGATCAGCGGGCTGTTGTCGCGTCCGCCCGCTTCCAGCAGCAGCACGCGGTTTGCCGGATCGGCCGAAAGGCGATTGGCGAGCACGCAGCCCGC